>NZ_JBKFEY010000020.1:0-52086 GCF_046507575.1 Pontitalea aquivivens
CGAAGCCCCGCAGCGATTCCCGAAAAACCACCGCAAAGGCCGCAGCCGAGTCGCCAACAGGACCAGAATCGTCCCCAACCACAGCCACCCTTCCAGCGTGACGACCTTCATCTGCCACAGATAGTGCGCCACCCCGAGCAGCGCGGCCGGATAGACCAGCCAGTGCAGTCGCCGCCAGTTACCGCGCAGCCAGCGGACCGCGCGATCGTTCGACGTCATGGCCAGGGGCACCAGCAAAACGAAACCGCCAAACCCCAGAACCAGATACGACCGCTTGACCAGATCGGCCGCAACCTGTGCCCACAACATGCCCATGTCCAGGATCGCCCACGCCGCCAGGTGCAGCACCACATAAAAGAACGCCAGAAGCCCCAGCGCCCGCCGAAAGCGGACCAGGTTGACACCAACAAACCGGCGCAGCGGCGTTACAACAAGCCCGCCGGCCAGAAGCCACAGGGCAATCTTGCCCAGCCGGTGTTCGATCTCTTTCACCGGATCGACACCAAGATCGCCGACAACCCCAAGCCAGACGATCCAGACCAAGGGCAGCAAGCCCGCCATATATACCACGAAGGGCGGCAGCTGGCGCAGGGCGTCATTGAAACGGGCCGCCCGCATCAGTAGAGCTTCGCCAGGTCCATGCCCGCATAAAGCCTGGCGACATGATCGCCATAACCGTTGAACATCAATGTCGGCTCACGCGCCGCAAAGATGCCCGCGCCGATGCGGCGTTCGGTGGCCTGGCTCCATCGCGGGTGGTCCACGGTCGGGTTCACATTGGCATAAAAGCCGTATTCCGAGGGCTGGAGGCTTTTCCAGGTGGTCGCGGGCTCTTGATCGGTCAAGGACAGGCGCACGATCGACTTGATGGATTTGAAACCATATTTCCACGGAACCACCAGGCGGATTGGCGCACCGTTCTGGTTGGGCAACTCTTCGCCATAAAGACCTGTCGCCAGAATCGTCAGCGGATGCATCGCCTCATCCAGACGCAGGCCTTCACGATAGGGCCAGTCGATCCCGCCGCTGCGTTGACCAGGCATTTCCTCGGGACGCAAAAGCGTTTCAAAGGCCACATATTTCGCGCCCGGCTGCACGCCCACGCGGTCCAGCAGCGCCGACAGTTCGAACCCGATCCAGGGGATCACCATCCCCCAGGCCTCGACGCAGCGGAACCGATAGATCCGTTCCTCAAGCGTGACGGGCGCCAGAATATCCTCAAGCCCATAGGTACCGGGGCGGTCCACCAGACCATCGATCCGGATCGACCAGGGATCGGTCTTCATCAGATGCGCATTGCGGCGCGGGTCGGACTTGTCCCAGCCAAATTCGTAGAAATTGTTGTACGTCGTGATTTCCTGATAGGTGTTCGGCGCCGCATCCGTCGACCACCCCGAGGGTTTCGCCGCAATCTTCGCGCCCGCGCGCCCCGGCAAGGCCCCCGCCAGAACCGCCCCGCCCGCAGCCGCAATCAACGCACGGCGGTTCAGAAAGACGGCCTTTGGCGTCACCTCGGACCACTTCGGTTGCTTCAGATCACGCAAGCGCATCACTCTCTCCTACACCAGTTTGGCCATAGATAGCGCGCCAACACCGGCCATCTTGTCACAATAGCTTGAAATTCGCGCGGCGTTAGCCCTTTGCCCCGCGCGATTTTGTCGCCAGACTGTCCCCATCAGGGCGCCGGGGCAGCCGGCCAGATGTTGAGGAGTGACAGATGCACAGATTTTGGACCACCTGCCTGATGGCGGCCCTTTTCATGGGCGGGGCCGCACAGGCCCAGGACATTCACGTCTGGGAAGTCGAGGACAGTTTCGACAATGTCGCCTTCGCCGTTGAAAACGCGATCATCGGCCAGGGCCTGGTCATCGACCATACAAGCCATGTCGGCGACATGCTGGAACGCACCAAGGCCGATGTCGGCGCCAGCAAGACGATCTTCACGGGTGCACAGATCTTTTCCTTCTGTTCGGCCAGCGTTTCGCGGGCGGTGATGGAAACCGATCCCGCGCTTGTCCAGTTCTGTCCCTATGGCATCTTCGTCTATGAAACGCCCGACCGGCCAGGCACGGTCGCCGTAGGCTTCCGCGACTATCCCGAAGGACCGATGGATCAGGTCGAAGATCTTCTGTCGCGCATCATCACTGATGCCCTGATGCTGGAAGATTGAGACCGGATCACGACCGTTTCGATCACAAGAATCTGATTGGAAATCTGCGTGGCGCCGGGCTTGGTCCGGCACCGCCATAATTCAAGACCAAAGGATCAGGGTTTTTTCATGATCCGGCACGGGTGGTGTCGCGTTTTTCCCACGTTGCCGAAACAACGGCATCGCAGATTTCTAGGGAGAAACGTCATGATCCGCAGAACCCTCCTCGCTTTCGCAGCCTCGACCTTCCTGGCCGCCCCCGCACTGGCGGACAACCATTCCAAGGACATCGTGGACACCGCCGTTGCGGCGGGCGGCTTTACCACGCTTGTCGCCGCCGTGCAGGCCGCGGGCCTTGTCGACACGCTGAAGGGCGAAGGCCCGTTCACAGTGTTCGCGCCCACCGACGACGCCTTTGCCGCGCTGCCCGCCGGCACGGTCGAAGACCTGCTGAAGCCGGAAAACAAGGACAAGCTGACCGCAGTCCTGACCTATCACGTCGTCCCGGGCAAAGTGATGTCGGGTGATCTGGCCAACGGCATGAAGGCCGCCACCGTACAGGGCGCAGAAGTGACCATCATGACCGAAGGCGGCGTCAAGGTCGACGCGGCCAACGTCACCACCGCCGATATCGAGGCGTCAAATGGCGTGATCCATGTGATCGACGCCGTGATCCTGCCCAAGTAACCCCTTTTAACCCCTTTCCGGGCGGTGCTGTCGCGCCGCCCGGATCTGGACAGATCGGCGCATCGCCATTATCTCGGTGCGATCATGGTCAAGAAATCCGATCCCAATTCCAGGCTGATCGCCGAAAACCGGCAGGCACGCTATCATTACGCCATCGAGGATGACCTTGAGGCGGGCATCGTCCTGACCGGCTCCGAGGTGAAATCGCTGCGGACGGGCCAGTCGAACATCGCCGAAAGCTATGCCTCGGTCGAAGAAGGCGAACTGTGGCTGATCAACGCCTATATTGCCGCCTACAAGGAGGCCGGCGTCTTCGGCCATGAGGAACGGCGCAAGCGCAAGCTTCTGGTGTCCAGGAAGGAACTGTCCCGGCTGTGGAACGCGACGGGGCGCGAAGGCATGACGCTTGTGCCCCTAAGCATGTATTTCAACGAAAAGGGCCGTGTGAAGATCAAGATCGGCATCGCCAAGGGCAAGAAGCTTGCCGACAAACGCGAAACCGAGGCCAAGCGCGACTGGAACCGGCAAAAACAGCGCCTTTTGAAGCAGGGCGGCTGATCGCGTCGCCTTCCGGCCTTGCCCGATTGCGCCTTCCCGGCTAAGGAAAATCCGTTGAACGGAGGGCGCAAGATGGCCGTGGACGATCCCAAAACCCTGGTTTCCACCGAATGGCTGGAAGCGCATCTGAAGGACCCCGATCTGCGGGTGCTGGATGGGTCCTGGTTCTTGCCGGCAATGGGCATGGACGCAAAGGCCGGCTATGCCGCGGCCCATATCCCCGGCGCCCGTTTTTTCGACATCGACGACATTTCCGACAACCGCTCGGCCCTGCCGCACACGGCCCCGCCGGTGGAAAAATTCATCAGCCGGATGCGCGCGATGGGCGTGGGCGACGGTCATCAGGTGGTGGTCTATGATCAGCACGGCATATTTTCCGCCCCCCGCGTCTGGTGGACCTTCCGCCTGATGGGCAAAACCGACATCGCCGTGCTGGATGGCGGCCTGCCGAAGTGGCTGGCCGAGGGGCGCCCGGTCGAAGACATGCCCCCGATCGTGCGCGATCGCCACATCACGGTGCAGCGCAACGCGGCACTGGTGAAAGATGTCACCCAGGTGGCCCATGCCTCGAAGCTGGGCGATCACGAAATCCTGGATGCCCGCCCCGCCGGCCGCTTTACCGGGGCCGAGCCCGAACCCCGCCCCGGCCTGCGCCAGGGCCACATCCCGGGGGCCAAGAACATCCCCTGGTCCAGCCTGCTGAATGGCGATGGCACGATGAAATCCCCCGGGGATCTGCGCGCCCTGTTCACCGCCACGGGCGTCGACCTGGCGAAACCGGCGATCTGCAGCTGCGGGTCGGGCGTTTCGGCGGCGATGATCGCCCTGGCGCTGGAACGGATCGGGCACCGCAACCATTCCGTCTATGACGGGTCCTGGGCGGAATGGGGTATGTACAACGACCTGCGCATCGCAACCGGAGAGAAATGATGTTCAACACCCTCAAACCGCAGGCGCCGGACAAGATCCTGGCGCTGATGGGGCAGTTCAAGGCGGACAGCCGGGCCGACAAGATCGACCTGGGCGTGGGCGTCTACAAGGACGCGAACGGCCATACCCCGGTGATGCGCGCGATCAAGGCCGCGGAAAAGAAACTGTGGGAAGCCGAAACCACCAAGACCTATACCGCGCTGGCCGGTGAAGCCGATTATCACGCCGCGATGGCCGAAATGGTGCTGGGCGCGGGCTATCCGAAGGACCGGCTTTCGGCACTGGCCACCGTGGGCGGCACCGGCGCCTGCCGTCAGGGCTTTGAGCTGGCGCGTATGGCCAGCCCCGGCTGCACGATCTGGGTTTCCGACCCGACCTGGCCGAACCACCTGTCGATCCTGGCTTTCATGAAACAGGATTACAAACTCTACCGCTATTTCGACGCGGCCACCCGCTCGGTCAGCTTCGACGCGATGATGCAGGATCTGCAAGACGTGAAGGCGGGCGATGTCGTGCTGCTGCACGGCTGCTGCCACAACCCGACCGGGGCGAACCTGACGCTGGATCAATGGTCGGCCGTGGCCGACCTGCTGGAAGCCAGGGGCGCGGTGCCGATGATCGACCTGGCCTATCAGGGCTTTGGCGACGGGCTTGAGGCCGATGCCGCCGGCACCCGCCTGATCGCGCAGCGCCTGCCCGAGGTGATGATCGCGGCCTCTTGTTCCAAGAATTTCGGCATCTACCGCGAACGCACCGGCATCCTGCTGGTCCTGTCCGACGCCGCCGCGCGCGACACGACGCAGGGCACGCTGGCCTATCTGAACCGCCAGAACTATTCTTTCGCGCCCGATCACGGCGCGCGCCTGGTGACCATGGTTCTGACCGATCCGGCGCTGCGCAAGGAATGGGAAACCGAGCTGGAAGAGGTGCGCACCGGCATGCTGGGCCTGCGCGAACAACTGGCGGCGGAACTGCGGCAGCTGTCGAATTCCGACCGCTTCGATTTCATCGCGCGCCACCGCGGGATGTTTTCGCGGCTTGGCGCCAGCCCCGAACAGGTGGAAAAGATGCGCGTGGACAACGCCATCTACATGGTCGGCGATTCGCGGCTGAATATCGCGGGGCTGAACGCCACGACGGTTCCGATCCTGGCCCGCGCAATCATCGCCGCCCGGGTCTGATCCCGGGCCGGAAAACGGCAAAGGCCCGCGCGCCTGATACGGCCCCTCAGCCGATCACGGCGCGCGCGCCCGCCGACACGGTCATGACCACCGCCAGCGTGACCAACACCGAAACGGCCCCCAGCACCAGCCCCGCGGCCGATATCAGCCCATCGCGTTCAATCAGTCCGAAGCCGCTGACAAGCAGCGAGATGGCTGGAAACCAACCGCTCAGCGGGATGGGCAGAAACAGGGTAAAGGCGATGACGAACAGCGCCAAACCCAAAAGCCGTTCATTGCGGCCATGAAACAGCCAGATCATCCGCGGCCGCACCAGCCGTTCCACCGGGCGCGATATCGGGCGCAACCGTATGACCGTGCGCCGCAGCGCCGCTTCATCAATCCGGCGCTGCGCCAGGAACCGCGGCAACCGCAGATAGGGATAGCCCATCGCCAGCTGCGCCGACAACAGCAACAGCGGAAGCGCCGTCACCAACGTTGAGCCCAGCGGAAGTGGCAGCAGATTCACCAGCGAAAACAGCAAAAGCGCCCAACCGAACGACCTGTCCCCCAGGCTGGCCAGCAAGCCCCCCAAGGTCGTCGTGGCGGTGCGATCCCTTTCGCGGATGACCCGAAGCAGAGCCGAGGACGGAGAACGCCTTTTGCGCCGTTCGATCTTGGGGTTGTCCATCCGACTCTCCTGAAAGCTGCACCTATATCGGCGCGCCCAAGGCGGAAATCAATGCATCGCCCACGACGGAATGCGCCGCCGCCCCTCAGGCCGGGTGAAACAGCGCCTCCATCGCGCGGCGCACGCGCACCGGCTCGGTCTCGGGCGCTTCGACATCGTGCCAGGACAGCATCTGCCCCGCCTCCACCCCGCGCCGCAGCCGCATGCCATGGGCAAGCCCGATCGGCAACCCGCCACCGGCCAGCGAATCCTCGGCCCGGGCAAGCCTGCCCCAGACCGTAAAGCCGCCTTCGCCATCAAGCATCTCGCCCGCCGACAGGTCGCGCTTGGCCACGGCGACAACGTCCGAGACAAAACCATTGGTGCGCCCCGTCGGCTCGCCCCGCAAAGCGGCATTGGCGACGCTGATACCCAGTTCCAGTCCGATCAGATGGGTCGGGCGGAACAACGTCGCATACCGGCCGGACCGGTCGGTCATCACCTGGTATTCGCGGAAACAACGGCGCACATAATCGGCCCCGGCCCCCCCATCCTCGGCCGCCTCAAAGGTGACATAGACCCCCCAGCGCAAATCGCCGACAACCTGACGCCCATCCCTTTCCAGGCTTGAAACCACCTCGACCATGCCCGGTTCTTCCAGAACGCCCCCCGCCGCCCGGGGTTTCAGCACATCGGCCAGATCATGCGTTCCGGCGGGCGGGAACAACAGCCCGCCCCGCGGCGCCAAAAGCCCCGAGGCATTCGAAATCGCTGCCATCTCCAGCGCGGATTTGGTGCCATCCAGGAATGAGTTGAACATCTGCGGGTTCATCCCGCCCTGCGCGGCCTCTTCGGCGGTAAGACCATAATGGTCCCAGACGGTATCCGGTGTCGAGCAGGCATACTGCGGCAGATATTTTGTGCCCTTCCCTGCAGCGACCACGCGAAACCCGCAGGTCCGCGCCCAGTCGATCAATTCACAGACCAGCGCCGGTTGATCACCATAAGCCATTGAATAGACCAGACCCGCGCGGTCGAATTCACGCACAAGATAGGCCCCGGCCAGAACGTCCGCCTCGACATTGACCATGACGATGTGGCGGCCATGCCGCGCCGCCAGCAACGCATGCCGGATGCCCGCCCCGGGATTGCCGGTGGCTTCGATCACCACGTCAAGGCCGGATGCCTCGATCAGCTGTGCAGGATCGTCGGTGATGCAGGTGCGCCCATTCGCCAGGGCATCAGCGAACGAGCTCGCCCGCGCCGAGGCGACATCCCATCCGGTATGGACCAGGGCATCATGCGCGCGTTGCGCGGACAGATCCGCAATTCCCATCAGATGCATGCCTGGCGTATGACGCACCTGCGACAGGAACATAGATCCGAACTTACCCGCCCCGATCAGCCCGACGCGAATCGGCCGTCCCTCGTTATGGCGTTGCAAAAGCTTGGCATGAAGGTTCAAAAGGGGCCTCCTTATCAGGGCGGTTCTGCGGCTTGTCCGGGACGAGTTTCACCATCGCGCCATTGCGGTCAAGCACGCCCGCGCGGCCCCGCCCGGTTGCGGATGACACGCAGGACTTCGGCACGGCTGAACAGACGCGCCGCCAATTGGCGCTGCAAGGAAACTTCCTGCGCGATATCCGCTGCTTCGGCCTCCAGCACCGCTGCCTGCCGCGTGGTCCATATATGAAAGAATTGCGCAACCGAGGCCATTGCCGGGTCGCCAAGCGCCTGATCATCTGCCTGCCGGGCCTGCATTTCAAGCGCGCTGCGGGCCTTATGCAGCGCCTCTTCGCGGCTGCGGGCCTGGGCCAGCCGTGCAAGCGCCGCCTGGCTTTCCATATCGGCCAGTTGGCGAAGCCGCTCCAGCTTGGCCCGGTCAACCGTCATGACCACCCACCTCTCGCCTTGTGACGCATCCTTTCGGCAAATCGGATCGCCGCGGCAATTGCCTTGTAATGCTCGGGCCGGATTTCATCGCCAATGTCGATCGTGGCGTGCAAGGCGCGTGCGGTGGGCGGATCGGAATGGATCGGCACACCGTTTTCCATGGCAATCCCGCGAATGCGGGCCGCGATTTCATCGACACCTTTCGCAACGCAATAGGGCGCACGACCGCGGCCCCTTTCCCATTTCAGCGCAACAGCATAATGGGTCGGGTTCACGACGACCACATCCGCCTTCGGGACATCGGCAAGCATACTGTTGGTCGCAATTTCCATCCCACGCTGACGACGTTGCGCCTTCATATGCGGGTCGCCCTCAGAGTTCTTCATTTCATCGACCAGCTCTTGCCGGCTCATCCGGTTGCGGCGCAGGTGCTCAAGGCGTTGCCAGAAATAGTCGATGATTCCGAAAGCCAAGGCGAGCACCACGACAAGAACCATGAACTCCTGGATCAGTGCCGCAAGCTCGGCCGCCACGATACCCGGATCATAACCCTGGCTGATCAGTATCCTCGGCATGCGACTGATCAGGAAATTACCCAGCAACACCGCGATCAAAACAAGCTTGACGAAACTTTTGACAAATTCGAACAGTCCGTTGCGCCCGAATTTCTGCCCGGCATTCTTGACCGGATCGATCCGGTTGAGCTTGGGTAAAAGTTTGTCCGGCGCGAAGACAACCGCCCGCTGCGCCGCCAGCGCGGCCACGGCAGCCCCCATCGGCAGCAAGAACCAGGGCGCCGCGAAAATGGCCAGTTCACCCACCCACGCGCCAAGCATGGCTGAATCAAAGACCGCGGTCCGGCCAGCCACGCCATCCGCGCGCGACAACAGATAGGAGGCAGTATTGGCAAAAGCTGACAGCGAGGCCTGACCAAAAACAATCGCCGCAATCAGGAAACCGGCATAAACGGCCGCAACCGTCAGATCCGCCGACTTTACAAGATCGCCTTTCTTTCGCGCCTCATCCAGTTTGTGCTGGGTTGGCTCATGTTCCTTTTCGGCCGCTTCGTTGCTCACCATGCACCCCCGAACGCGTCGTTCAGAAATGTGGTGAAGTTTGCCTGCCAGTGGACAAGGCCGCCCGGCACCGCAATAGCCAGCAGCGCAAGCCCGCCCAACGTCAGCGCCGGCGCCCCGACAAAGGACACCATCAGTTGCGGCATTGCCCGGTTGATGACGCCCAGCGCCACATTGTAAACCAGCCCCGCCAGAACGAACGGGGCGGCAATCGAAAAGGCCAGGCCGAACGTGTGCGCCACGCCACTGACCCCCCAGGCCCGAAGCGCCTCGGCATCGGGCAATTGCCCCGGTGGAAGCACATCGTAAGACGCGATGATCAGCGCCGCGACCTGAACGTGAAGCCCCGCCATGACCGCCAATGCCAGTCCGGCCGTGGTCAGCAGATGACCAACGGCGGGCTGCGGTTCGCCGGATGTGCCGCCGAACAGTTGCGAAAGTGAGGTGGCCTGCGCCGCGATCGTTCCAGCCACCTGAAGAGCCAGAACGAAGAACCGGATACCGGCCCCCAGCGCAAGGCCGATCAACGCTTCGCCAAAGAGGATCGCCCCACCCCCCACCGCCTGGACTGGTGCCGCGACCGCAGGTGCCACGACAAGTGTGAACGCGAAGGACAGCACAAGCTTGATCCGGGCAGACAGGAACTGTTCACCAAAGGCCGGCAGCACGGCCATCAGGCCGCCGACCCGCAGAAAGATCACGAAACCGATTTCAAGAAAGCCTTGCCCCAAAAGAAGGATCGGGCTGAGGTCAAGCGTCATGCCGCAACAACCCCGACCATAGCGGGGCGCGCGTTCATGCCGATTTCCTCAAAGCTCAGCACCGGGGCGGTTATGCCGCGCGCGCCCAGAACCGTTCGCAGAAAACGCCGGCGGCGGCTGGACGTGACAAGCGCAGGAAACGTACCGTTTTCTGCTGCCCGGGCGACCTTTTCCGAAACGTTGCTGACCAGTCGGTTGAACTTGTCGGGTGGCAGCGCGACATCATGGCTGCCGCGTTCGCCCGGCAACTGATAGGTGGTAAAGACGTCTTCCCATTCCGGGGCCAGTTGCAGAAGGGGAATCGTGCCGTCTTCGCGCTTCATCTCGGCGACCAGCTGAAAGCCAAGGCGCTGGCGTACATGTTCGCAGATCGCTTCGGGGGTCGATAGCCCGCGGCCTTCCGCGATCACCTCGATGATCATCAGAAGGTTGCGGATGGAAACGCGCTCCTCAAGCAACAATCGCAGGACACTCAGCAACAGATCGACCGGCACCTTTTCGGGGATAAGTTCATCCAGAATTCGCCGGTTCGATGCGGCCCGTTCCGGATCGGAAAGATTGCAGGTTTCATCCAGCAGCCGGCGCAGGGCGCGCAGTGTCAGCAGTCGACTGAAGTTCGATTTGATCACTTCCAGAAGATGCGTCGCCAGAACTTCGGTCGGCCCGACAACCGTAGACCCGGTCAGGGCGGCCTCTTCCTGCATCACGGTGGGAATCCAGCGCGCAGGGGCGCCATAGACCGGCTCACGCACGTCTTCGCCTTTCGGCAAAAAATCGGCGTTATCCACCACCAGCGCCAGAATGCAATCGGGGAAAAGCCTGTCTTTTGCCTGCTCGCCCCCCTGAATGCGGATGCGGTAACCGCCCGGCGGCAGGGTCGCATCATCGGTCAGGCGGATCTCGGGAAGAATAAGGCCATACCCGGCAGCCACATGATTTCGCATGTTCGCGATACGCGCATCAAGCCCCGTTGCCGGATCAAGTGCCATCGCCACAAGATCCGGAGAGAATTCGACGTGAATGTCATCGACATCCAGCACGTCACCAAGCGATTTCCGGCGAGGTCCGGCATCAACGGGCGGCTGCATACGCATCGCATCGCGCCGAAGACGGCGCAGTTCGGCCCGCTGCACCGCGAAACCGGCCCCGGCCAGTGCCGCCGCACCGGCGATGAACGGCGCGAACGGAAGCCCGGGCACGATGGCGAACAGCGCCATCAGCAGGGCAACAGTATAAAGCGCAGGCGGATACTTCCCCAGTTGACGGAACAGGTCCAGGTCGACGGCGCCTTTCGTCCCCCCCCGGGACAGAAGGATCGCGGAGGCGACAGAGATGATGACCGCCGGGATCTGACTGACAAGCCCGTCCCCCACCGTCAGGATCGCATAGGTTTCAAGCGCGCGACCGATCGGCATGCCATGCACGGCGGCGCCGATGATCAGGCCCATTACCATGTTCAACATCGTTATCAGAAGACCCGCAACCGCATCGCCCTTGACGAACTTTGATGCCCCGTCAAGAGATCCGAAAAAGGTGGTCTCTGCCTGCTCTTTTTCACGACGCTCTTTCGCCTCGGCGTGATCGATCGCACCGGCATTCATGTCGCTGTCGATGGCAAGTTGCTTGCCGGGCATCGCATCCAGCGCAAAGCGGGCACCGACCTCGGCCATGCGCCCGGCACCTTTCGTGATCACCATGAAGTTCACGATCATGATGACACAAAACACCACAAGACCGATCAGCACCGACCCGCCCATGATGAAATCCGCAAAACCCTCAATCACCTCGCCCGCGGCGCCGGTGCCGGTATGGCCCTGTCCGATGATCAGTTTCGTTGACGATATGTTCAGCGAAAGCCGCAACATCAGCGTCGCCAGCAATACGGTCGGAAATGCCGAGAAATCCAGCGGCCGTTCGACAAACAATGTCACCGTGAAAATCAGGATCGCCAGCGCGAAGGACACTGCAAGCCCGATGTCGAGGATCCAGGCGGGCATCGGCAGCACCATCATGACGATGATGGCCATCAGCGCCAGGGACAGAAGCACCGTAGGCTGGAAAACGTTGGAAAACGTCAGGCGGCGCATCATTCCCCCCTTTCCTGCAAGGCCGCCGCGAACAGGCTGGCGCCGGCCGCAGCCCCAAGCGAGGGCGCCTGTGTGCCCTGACGCCGTAGCAGCGGATAACGGTTTTCCCGGTAGGGCAGATCGGCTGCCGGGCCCTTGCGGGCAGCAAGGACGATATCGGGGATTTCTGGAATGTCGGGCGGGGCACCTGTCGTCGCACCAGCCGGCGACAGTGGCGCCGCAGCAAGTTGATTGCGAAAGCGGTTGAAACGTTCGGTATAGCGCTGCGCATATTCCGGGGTGCGCGAATGATAGGCCCCCGCCGCCTTGGGCCAGGACCCCATTTCCTGATACAGATCGTCCAGAAAGCGTGCCGCGTAAAGCGCATTCGCCATCGGCTCAAACATCTCGTCGATGGATGAAAACGCTTCGCCATGCCATTTGTAATTGATCTGAAAACAGCCCACGTCAAAGCTTCGGGCACCGCGCTTGAATTCCTTGAAGACAAAGGCCCGCGCTTCATCCAGCGTGTCGAACCAATGGCCCGCACCTTCCATGTTGACGGTCCAGGGCCAGGGCTGAACCTGCCCGCCGGCCTTGCGGCCGGTTTCGGTACGGGAAATCGCCAGCAACACATCGACCGGAACGCCTGTCGTCTCGGCGGCGCGCCGGGCGACGACATCGCAGATGGCAGTATCGCCAAAGCCCGCGGCAACGGAAGGCGTGCAAAGCACACCCAGCCAAAGCGCCGACAGACCGCCCAGAAACGCGCGGATAAACATCTTGTACATGGGATTCGCCCGGTTCCTGCAGTTCTTGCTGCATGCAACGCTAGGCAAAGACGGTTTAGAAACCGTAACCCTGTTTCAGAATAGCTCATCGGGCGCAGGTCCCGCCGAAGCAAGGCGCCCAGACCCCGGATGCCGTCGATCAGAAATCCAGGTTTTCGACGCTCAGGGCGTTTTGCTGGATGAACTCGCGCCGCGGCTCTACGACATCGCCCATCAGCTTGGTGAACAGATCTTCGGCTTCGGCCACATCCTCAACCCGGACCTGCAACAAGGTCCGTGCCGAAGGGTCAAGCGTGGTTTCCCAAAGCTGTTCGGGATTCATCTCGCCCAGCCCCTTGTAGCGCTGCAGCGACAGACCCTTTTCACCCTCTTGCAGGATAGCAGCAAGCAGTTCCAGCGGACCATGGATCATCTGTTCGCGATCCTTGCGAACCAACCTTGCCGGCGTGGAATAAACCTCCTGCAACGCCTCTGTATGGCTGGCCAATCGCCGCGCCTCGCCCGATCGCAGCACCGGGCCGTCCAGCGTCCGCGCCTCTTCGACACCGCGAAGCGACCGGGTGAACCGCAAGCCATGATCCTGGGTCGGACGACCGGTCCAGCCGCGTTCGTATTCCAGCGCGATCACATCCAACCGCTGCGCCACCACATCGGCCACGCCCTGCGCATCGGCATCGACACGGCCCGGAACCAACGCACCGGCGATCGCCGCCTGTTCCAGGATGCGCTGCGGATAATGGGTCGGGAAAGCCTGCAGGATGCGGCGCACGACGCGCGCCTCTTCGACCACGCGCGCCAGATCTGCGCCGGTGATCTCTTCACCATTGTCCAACCGCAGAATGGCTCCGTCAACCCCCTGATGAATAAGGAAATCCTCAAGGGCAGCCTGGTCCTTCAGATAGACCTCGGACTTGCCGCGCGCGACCTTGAACAGCGGTGGCTGCGCGATGTACAGATGCCCCGCCTCAATCAGTTCGGGCATCTGCCGGAAGAAGAAGGTCAGCAGCAACGTGCGGATATGCGCGCCATCCACATCGGCATCGGTCATGATGATGATCTTGTGATAGCGCAGCCTGGCCAGATTGAACTCATCCCGGCCAATGCCCGTGCCCAGCGCGGTGATCAGCGTACCGATCATGTCCGAGGCCAGCATCCGGTCGAACCGGGCGCGTTCCACATTCAGAATCTTACCACGCAGGGGCAGAACCGCCTGGTTCTTCCGCTCGCGGCCCTGCTTGGCGGAGCCGCCGGCAGAGTCACCCTCGACGATGAACAGCTCGGAAAGCGCGGGGTCCTTTTCCTGGCAATCGGCCAGCTTGCCGGGCAGGCTGGCGACATCCATCGCGGTCTTGCGCCGGGTCAGTTCGCGGGCTTTGCGCGCCGCCTCGCGCGCAAGCGCCGCCTCGATGATCTTGCCGACAATCTGCTTGGCCTCGGCGGGATGTTCTTCGAACCACTCTGACAATTTTTCGCTTACGAGGTTCTCAACCGCGGGGCGAACCTCGGATGACACCAGCTTGTCCTTGGTCTGGCTGGAAAATTTCGGGTCCGGCACCTTGACCGACAGAACGCAGGTCAACCCTTCGCGCGCATCATCGCCGGTGAAGTCGACTTTCTCCCTCTTCGCGATCCCGGAAGATTGAGCATAGGCATTGATCGTGCGCGTCAGCGCCCCGCGGAAGCCCGCAAGATGCGTGCCCCCATCGCGCTGGGGGATGTTGTTGGTAAACGGCAGGACGGTTTCGTGATAGCTGTCGTTCCACCACATCGCGACCTCAACACCGATGCCCCCGCGATCACCAGAGATGAAGATCGGCTCGGGCATCACCGACGTCTTTGACCGGTCCAGATAACGCACGAATTCGCGCACGCCCCCCTCATAGAACAGTTCCGACCGCACCGGCTCAACCGGGCGTTCATCCTCCAGGATGATCTTCACACCCGAGTTCAGGAAGGCCAGTTCGCGCAGCCGGTTTTCCAGCGTCTTGAGGCTGTAGTCGAGGTTCGAGAAGGTGCCGTCGGGCCGGTTCGTCTTGGCCGAGGCCAGAAAGCGTACCTCGGTTCCCTTTTCGCCCGGCGCGGCATCGCCCACCACCTTCAGCGGCACGGCTGTTTCGCCAAATTCAAAACGCGCGTAATGTTCCTTGCCATTGCGCCAGATACGCAGGTCAAGCCATTCCGACAGCGCGTTCACGACGGAAACGCCAACGCCGTGCAGACCGCCCGACACCTTGTAGCTATTCTGATCGAATTTGCCGCCCGCATGCAGCTGGGTCATGATGACCTCGGCTGCGGAAACGCCTTCCTCGGGGTGAATGTCGACCGGAATTCCGCGCCCGTTATCGCGCACCGAAACGCTGCTGTCGGCGTGAATCTTCACATGGACAAAATCCGCATGCCCCGCCAAAGCCTCATCGATGCCGTTGTCCACGACCTCATAGACCATGTGATGCAGGCCGGACCCGTCGTCGGTATCGCCGATATACATGCCCGGCCGCTTGCGCACCGCCTCCAGGCCCTTGAGAACCTTGATAGATTCCGCGCCGTATTCGCTCGGGTTCCTGGTTTCTTCGGTCATGCCCGCCCGTCCTGTTTCTTGCCCCCGTCTTATAGGGGTTCGACAGAGGATTGTCACGCCAAAGACACAAGATTTAGGGGGGTGCGGGCCTTTCGATGACGGTCGAGACACCACCCGTCTCGGTCACTTCGAAATACTGGCCCCGCGGGCCCAGGGCGTCGAACAGCTCGGCCCCTGTCCCCGTCATCAGCACCTGCGCCCCAAGTGCGCAGATTTCATCGTAAAGCGCGGCCCGGCGCCCGGCGTCCAGATGGGCGGCCACCTCATCCAGCAGCAGCACGACATCTTCGCCCGCCAGGGCCCGGGCATTTGCCAGAATGAGAGAGATCAGCAGCGCCTTCTGTTCCCCGGTGGAACATTGCGCGGCCGGGGCATCCTTTGCGGCATAGACCGCGCCAAGATCCGCGCGGTGCGGACCTTCAAGCGTACGGCCCGCCGCCATGTCACGGCTGCGCCCCGCAGCCAGGGCCGCCGCCAGATCGACAGGCCCGGCATTTTCAATCGACAGGCGCGCGGCGGGAAAAACCGGATCGGCACCCTGTTGTGCCGCTACGACACGGGCCAGCGCCGCCGCGCGGTTGTCGGCAATCTGCGCACCCGCATCGGCCATCCGCGCCTCCAGCGCGCCATACCAGGCTGCATCGCGCACCGCATCCTTCAACAGCCGGTTACGTTCGCGCATGGCCTTTTCGTAATCCAGCACCGCTTCGGCATGCGAAGGAACAAAAGACATCGTCATCCGGTCCAGAAACCGCCGCCGCCCCTCGCCCCCCTCGATCCACAGCCGGTCCATTGCCGGCACCAGCCAGATCACCCGCAACAAGCGCCCCAGCGCGACCTGTGGCGCGGGTTTGCCATCGATCAACACGGTACGCGCCTGCCCGGGCAACGCCGAGGATTCCAGGTCATGCCTGTACAGCTTCGCCTGGATTTTCCAGCCGACGGCCTCTTGCCGGCGCATCATGTCTTCGGCACCCGCACGACGCAGCCCGCGCCCCGGCGACAACAGGGAAACCGCTTCAAGAATATTGGTCTTGCCCGCGCCGTTCGGCCCATGGATCGCCACCGGACGATCGCCGAACTCAAGAACGGCCCGGCGATGCGAACGGAACTGCAACAATGTCAGTTGCCGCAGCATCACCGCCCCTTCATTCCGCAAACGCCCGAAGGTCGGGGGCGTGTCACACGCGCATCGGCATCACGACATAGACCGCCGAGGTATCGTTGCCCTCGCGCATCAGAGTCGGGTCGCCAGAAGAGTTGAACAGGAAAACCGCATTCTCCCGGTCCACCTGGCTTGCGATTTCCAGCAGGTATTTCGCATTGAAGCCGATTTCCAGACGCTCGTCGCCATAGGCAACGGCCAGCTCTTCCTCGGCGGCGCCCGCATCGGGGGCGTTGACCGACAGGACCAGCCTGTCTTCATCCAGGCTCAGCTTCACGGCGCGGGACCGTTCGGATGACACCGTCGCCACCCGGTCCACGGCCTTTGCAAATTCCGAGGCATCCACCTCCAGCCGGCGGGTATTGCCCATCGGGATGACGCGGGAATAATCCGGGAAGGTCCCGTCGATGACCTTTGAGGTCAGCGTGATGGCCGGCGTGGCAAAACGAACCTTTGTCTCGGACACGGAAACGGCGATCTGCGCGTCATCGTCATCCAGCAGCTTGCGCAATTCACCCACGGTCTTGCGCGGCACGATCACGCCAGGCATGCCCTGCGCCCCGTCGGGCAAGGGCGCATCGATTCGCGCCAGCCTGTGCCCATCGGTCGCCACGCAGCGCAGCACCGGCCCGTCTTCGCCCTGCGCCACATGCATATAGACACCGTTCAGATAATAGCGTGTTTCTTCGGTCGAGATCGCGAATTTCGACTTGTCGAACAGCCGCCGCAGCACCTTGGCCGGTGCCGAGAAATTCGCGGTATATTCGGACGATGCCATCACCGGAAAATCTTCGCGCGGCAGCGTCGCAAGATTAAAGCTTGACCGCCCCGCCTGTACCGAAAGCCGCCCCGACGCCGGATCATCGGACAGCGAAATCAGCGCGCCATCGGGCAATTTCCGCACGATTTCATGCAGCATAACCGCAGAAACGGTTGTGGCGCCCGCGCGTTCGACCTGCGCATGGGTCTTGTCGACCACCTCGATGTCAAGATCGGTGGCGCGGAAAGATACGGTATCCCCCTCTGCCTCGATCAGCACATTGGCAAGGATCGGGATCGTGTTGCGCCGTTCCACCACCGATTGGGCCTGCGCCACGGCCTTCAGAAGCGCCGCGCGTTCGATGCTGATCTTCATTTCCATCCCCTAAGCTGCCGGGAACGAAAAACTAGCAGCTTTCCGCTCAGGCTCAAGATTTTTCAGGACATTCGACCGCTTTCCGGTGACCGTCAAGGCTCAGGTCTCCAGAAGGCGGCGCAGCAGGTCGATATCCTCGGCCATCTGACGGTCGGCCACCTGCAACTCCTCAACCTTGCGAATGCCATGCATGATCGTGGTGTGATCGCGCCCGCCGAAACGCCGGCCAATCTCGGGCAGGCTGCGGGTGGTCATCTGCTTGGCCAGGAACATCGCCACCTGACGCGGCCGCGCTATGGTGCGCTGCCGTTTCGGACCAATCATGTCCGACAGGCGAATATTGTAATGGTCGGCCACCTTGCGCTGGATCTCTTCGATCGTGACCTTGCGGTCCGAGGCGCGCAGGATGTCGACCAGACATTCCTGCGCCAGATCCAGCGTGATTTCACGCCCCACAAGCGACGCAAAGGCGAACAGCCGCGTCAGCGCGCCTTCCAGCACACGCACGTTGGTCGTGATGCGATGGGCAAGGAATTCCAGCACACCATCGGCCAGTTTCAGCCCGGGATACTGGCCGCGATAGGCTTCGGCCTTGGTCTGCAGGATGCCCAGCCGCAATTCGTAATCAGTCGGGTGCAGATCGACCACCAGCCCGCATTGCAGGCGCGATTTGATGCGTTCCTCAAGATCCTTGATCTCGCCGGGGGCACGATCGGCAGAAATCACGATCTGTTTTTGCTGATCGACCAGCACGTTGAACGTATGGAAGAATTCTTCCTGCGTCGAATCCTTGCCGGCGATGAACTGGACGTCATCGACCATCAGCACATCGACGGACCGGAACATTTCCTTGAAATCCATGATCTGGCGTTCGCGCAGCGCCTGGACAAAGCGATACATGAACTGTTCGGCAGACAGATAAAGCACGCGCAGTTCGGGGCGGCGCAGCTGCAGTTCATGCGCGATCGCGTGCATCAGGTGTGTCTTGCCCAGCCCCACCCCACCATAGAGAAACAGCGGGTTGAAGGTCACAGGGCCGCCCTCGGCCACGCGGCGGGCGGCGGCATGGGCCAGCTCATTGGGCTTGCCGACCACAAAGCTGTCAAAGGTAAAGCGCGAATCAAGCGGCGCGCCGGGCAATTCGGCATCATCGGCGGGGCGGGCCTGTTTCCTGGACTGTGCGGGCTTGGCCACCGCCGCCGGGCGCGGCGCACGGCCGGCTTCGGGAACGCGGATCTCGACCCGTTCCACCTCGACGCCGGCTTTTTCCAGTTCACGGCGGATCTGATCGGCAAAGTTGCGCGAAACCCAATCGCGCATGAATTTCGTGGGGGCATCGAAGCGAACGATTCCCTCAGAGACCCCGTTCAACTGGAGCGGCTCAATCCAGGTCGTGAAGTTGTTCTTGCCAACGCTTCTAAGCAACTCATCACGCACCCGCCCCCAGGTCTCTTCTGTCATGTTCTTGTCCAATCATGCCTACATCCAGCTGCAAGCCACGACCTTGGACACGCAAACACCAACCGGATCGGGCCGGACCCCGATCCGCCCTTGTGGCGGCAGCATGCATGAGGACACCGGAAACCACGCCTGGCAAGCAGACGAAGCGTAGTTCCGCCAGAAACCGGCTCGAACCCGGTTCTCTGAAAACGCATCTTTTCACCGGGCAGCCCGGCGTTTTTATCGAATCGGACCTTCAGGCCCGAACAGGCCGAAAAAGATGCGCCATGTCCCCCAAGGCGACGTGAATCGCACCCAGACGCTAGCAAGCCCCCCGAGGGGGGCGCAACTGATCTTCGCGCTTGACGCCATTTTCCCGCAAGCGAATCTGCCGGGGTGGGCGGATTCGCAACACAAATTCCTATATACCTGAAATCGCTTGATTTTCTGGATTTTGCCTAAAAGACATGGCATTCGTTTGTCCAAGGCCCATGACCCCGCACCGCCCGCCCGGGCAAATCGCCAATCATACCGCCACAGCACCTTTGCGCCCCATATTCATGGCCGGCGCCACCTGTGGCGCCAGCTTCCTGCCCGACCCGGGCTGTTCCCCCACCCTGCGCGCACCGGGCAGGGGCGCTTGCGGGCCCGTACACATCCGTCTGTCACCGCACGATGCGAATCGGAGCACGGTCAATCGTCGCTCGCGGCGGTGACCGGGTTGACCATCGCATCCAGAATGGCGGGCAGGTCGATCAGGCCAACCAGCGTGCCATCGGCCTCGCGCACCTGTGCGGTTCGTACATCGGCCTTGATCATCCGTCGCGCGACCAGATCCAGTTCCGAACGGGCGCGGACGGTGAAATCCGGCAGGATCGCGCCCTCGGCGGCCGGAGTGGCGATGGTGCGGGCCTTGATGATGCGGCCGCGGTTCACCTCTTTCACAAAGCTGGCGATGTAGTCATTGGCGGGGTTCAAAACGATGTCCTGCCCGGTGCCGACCTGTTCCAGCGCGCCATCGCGCAGGATGGCGATCTTGTCACCCAGCCGCAGCGCCTCATCCAGATCATGGGTGATGAAAATGATCGTCTTGTGCAGTTCCTCCTGCAGTTCCAGAAGAATCGACTGCATTTCGACACGGATCAGCGGATCAAGCGCGGAAAACGCCTCATCCATCAGCAATATCTCGGCATCATTGGTCAGCGCGCGCGCAAGGCCCACACGCTGCTGCATACCGCCCGACAGCTGCTTGGGATAGTAATCCTCATAGCCCTGAAGCCCCACCCGGTCGATCCAGTAGCGGGCCTTTTCCTCGGCCGCGGCGCGCGCCACGCCCTGAATCGACAGGCCATAGATCGTGTTTTCCAGCACCGTGCGATGCGGCAGCAGCGCGAATTTCTGGAACACCATGGCGGTCTTGCGCCGACGAAAGTCGCGCAACTGCGCCGGGGTCATCGACACCACGTCCTGGCCTTCATGAATCACCTCGCCCGCGGTCGGGGTAATCAGGCCGTTGATGTGCCGGATCAGCGTCGACTTGCCCGATCCCGACAGCCCCATGATCACGGTTATCTTGCCGAAAGGGATGGTCAGGTTGATGTTGTGCAGCCCCAGAACGTGGTTGTGGCGGCTGTTCAGTTCTTCCTTCGTCATGCCGGCCTTGACGGCGGCGATGTGGCGATGGGCCTCGGGGCCAAAGATCTTGTAAAGATCACGGATCTCGATGTCATGACCCTGCGGGGTGACGGCCTGTGCCGCCTGCGTCTGGGCTTGCATGTCAGTCATGGCCGACCTCCGAATGTTTCTGAAGGCGCTTGCCATAGGCCTGTGTCGCACGGTCGAAGATGATGGCGATGGCGACAATGGCCAGGCCGTTCATGACCCCCAGCGTGAAATACTGGTTGTTGATCGCCTGCAGCACCGGCTGCCCCAGCCCCCGCACCCCGATCATCGAGGCGACGACGACCATCGCAAGGCTCATCATGATGGTCTGGTTCACCCCCGCCATGATCGTGGGCAAAGCCAGCGGCAATTGCACGTTGCGCAGCTTTTGCCAGGCGTCTGACCCGAAGGCCTCGGCCGCCTCCAGCACATCGGCGGGGACTTGTCGGATACCAAGGTTGGTCAGCCGGATGATCGGCGGGATCGCATAAATCACCACCGCAATCACACCGGGCACCTTGCCCAGGCCAAAGATCATCACCACCGGAATCAGATAGACGAAGCTCGGCATCGTCTGCATCATGTCCAGAAGCGGCGTGACCCAGGCGTTCAGCCGGTCAGACCGCGCCATCAGGACACCCATCGGAATGCCCAGAACGATCGCCACCAGGGTGCAGACCGCCACCATGGCTATGGTGCGCATCGTATCTTCCCACATGCCGAAATAGCCGATCAGCAGCATCGCCAGCACCGTGCCGGCGACGATCTTCCAACTGCGGCTCATGATCCAGATCAGCGCGGCGATCACCGCAAGCACAACCACCCAGGGGCTGTTGATCATCAGGGTTTCGATCAGCACCAGAAGGGCGCGGATCGGGTCGAACAGGTTTTCCAGCGTCTCGCCATAGGCGCGGGTAAAGTCACGAAATGCGCCGTCGATTGCAAGGCGCATGGCGCGCAGATCACCGCGGCCCATTTCGGGAAAATCATACAGGTCCATGCAGGGGTCCTTATCTGCCTTGGAATGGAATACGGGCGGGAAAGCGATGCCGCCCCCGCCCGATCACGCCATGCCGCGCCTTACAGCGCCGCCTTTACCTTTTCGGCGACATCGGCCGGGACCCACTGGGTCCACAGATCCTCATGCGTCATCAGGAATTCATAGGCGCCATCCTCGTTCGAGGCCTGGTTGTCCCCCATCCACGACAGCATCTTGTTCACCGTGTCATTCGTCCAGGCGCGGGTCTGGACGTAATCCATGGCAACGCCCGCCTTGTCTGCAAACTCTTTGGTGACGGTGGTGAACACATCCGACATGGGCCATTCGGTAACCTTCGGGTCAAGGCAATCGGCGGTCACGATGCAATTGTCCCAATGCTCGCGGTCGAACCCGGCCTCAAGATCCAGCCGTGTCATGTCATATTTGCCCAGGATCGCCGTGGGGGCCCAGTAATAGCCCAGCCAGCCTTCCTGCCGGTTGAAGGCCCGCGCGATCGACCCGTCCAGCCCGGCTGCAGACCCCGGATCGACCAGTTCAAACCCCTTGTCGTCCGCGCCCGCGCCCAGATACTGGTTGCGCGCGATGTGCTGGCAGGCCCACCCCGACGGGCAGCCAAAGAAGGCCCCCTTCGACGGATCCTCGGCACCGGGGAACAGATCGGGGCGTTCCAGCGCCTGTTTCAGCGTGGTGATGCCGTGCTCCTGCGCCAGCCAGGTGGGGATCCAGATGCCTTCGACCCCGCCATCGGTCAGGATCTGGCTGGCGATCACCAGCCGCCCTTCGGCCACGGCCTGATCCAGCGGCTCCTTGACGGCATTAACCCACATTTCGGGGGCTATGTCGGGTTCGGCCTTTTCATTCATCGAGGTGAAGGTCGGCATGGTATCGCCCGCGACCAGTTCCACCTTGCAGCCATAGCCTTCCTCAAGAATGATCTTGTCGACCCAGGCGGCCAGACCGGCCGAAGCCCAGTTCATTTCGGCGATGGTGATGTTGCCGCAACCCTCGGCGGCCAGCGCCGGGGTCGCAAGGGCAGCGCCAAGGGCAAAACCCGTCGAGGCAAGAAACTTGCGCATGTAAGTCCTTTCGTTCGCGTGGCGCTTTCTTGATGACCACACCCCACGCACCACGCGGACAGGGCGGCCCTGTTGATTTTGTGCCGCAAGAAGTACCCGAAAGACGGGCAAGGCGGCGGGCCACAGAATGGTCGAACGTGGCCGAAACGACTGCCGTGATGGCAGAAAGAAAGCCCGGAACGGGCCGTTGTGCGCGCAATTATAGCGAAAAACTCAACAGAATCAAGGCACCGCACGGAAGGCCGGTTACCGCCCGCACATCGGCACCAAAGACGCAGGTCCCGGGGGGCCGCGCCAAAACAGATTATTCGCCCTATTCCAGAGGCTTGGCACAAAGCACCCGCGACCCGCAGGCGCCGCGTCATGGCCAAACGGTGACGACAGCGGGGAACGGCAGGTTCCCCGATGCCGACCGGCAGATGCGGGCCCGAACGCCAAACTCCGCACAAGCCGTGCGGGCACGATCCACCAGCGGCCTGACAAACCACAAAAGGCATGTCGCGCACCGGGCCAATGCGGCCCGAAGCCCGACCGCCTGGTGCATTGCAACCACGTCGGCGACAGGTCTTAACGCATCATGTCGGGCAGCCACAGGATGAGGCCGGTGAAGGCCAGAAACCGGACAAAGGTCAACGCCCCCGGATCGGCATGAAGATCATGGCGGCGGTCCGCACCGGAAAACACTGCCTCCGGGCGGTCCAGGGTTGGCGGCCGGATCAGACCCCGGCGGCAATACCGCGCAGCCGGTCGTTGATCAGACTGTCTGCCTCTCGCATAATCCGCTCGATCAGATCCTTGACGGTCGGGATATCATAGACGAGCCCGGCAACCATACCGCAAGACCAGGCCCCCACATCTGTCTGGCCGTCAATCATGACTTTCGGGTAGACACCTGCAACATCGGCAGCGATGTCCGAGAAGGTAAGATCGCGCCCCAATGCCAGTTCCTTTTCAACGACGCGCTGGACGGCCTCGTTATTGAGAACTCGCTCGGTATTACGCAGCGGGCGCATGATCAACCGCGTATCCAGCTCGGTTGCGGCAAGGATCGCCTGTTTGACATTGTCATGAACAGGGGCGTCCTGGGTTGCGACAAAACGTGTTCCCATGTTCATACCCTCTGCGCCCATCGCCAGAGCGGCGACCAGGGACCGGGCATCCGCCATGCCGCCGGATGCGACAAAGGGAATATCCAACTCGTCCGCTGCACGGGGAAGAAGGATCATGTTCGGAATGTCGTCTTCGCCAGGGTGACCACCGCATTCAAAGCCGTCGATCGACAACGCATCGACGCCGATGCTTTGTGCCTTCATCGCGTGCCGGACACTTGTGCATTTGTGAATGACCTTGATGCCATGGTCCTTCAACCGTGGCAGCCATTTCGCCGGATTGTTGCCGGCCGTTTCGACGATTTTCACCCCGCCATTGATGATCGCCTGGATATAGCCGGGATAGTCCGGCTGATTGACGATCGGCAGAAAGGTAAGGTTTACCGCGAATGGCTTGTCCGTCAGATCCCGGCACAAGGCGATTTCATTGGCCAGATCTGCCGGAGTTTTCTGGGTTAGCCCGGTGATCGTTCCGAGCCCGCCGGCATTGGAAACGGCCGCCGCCAGTTTTGCAAAGCCAACATAGTGCATCCCGCCCTGTATAATAGGGTGTTGGATACCAAAGAGCTCCGTAATCCTTGTTTTCATGGATTTTTCCCTTGACCATTCGTTCCAGTCGGAACCTTGACGGCGAGTGCGATGCCCTGCCCCCCGCCGATACACATGGTGGCCAGCCCAAGACCACCGCCCCGGCAAGACAGTTCGTGAATGAGTTTTACGATCAGGATCGCCCCTGTTGCTCCGATCGGATGCCCGAGCGCGATTGCGCCACCATTCGGATTCACCTTTGCAGGATCGAAGCCCAGTTCGCGCGACACTGCGATGGCTTGGCTTGCAAAGGCTTCATTGGATTCGATCACGTCAAAATCATCAACATTCAACCCGTGCCTATCGAGAAGCTTTCTCACGGCTGAGACCGGCCCGATGCCCATGACCTCGGGGGCCACACCAGAATGCGCATAACCGATGATCTCGGCCATCGGCAGCAAGCCCCGGCTTTCGGCCCTGGCCGTCTCCATCAGAACCAGCGCCGCGGCACCATCATTGATTCCCGAGCTGTTGCCTGCCGTTACGGTGCCATCGGATTGGAAGACCGGTTTCAACTTCTTCAGATCCGCCGTTGTGACATCCGGCCTGAAATGCTCATCACGAAGGAATTCGGTCACATTTCCCCGGGCGCGGATCTCAACCTTTGCGATCTGGTCTGCAAAAAGGCCGACTTCCCAGGCCCGCTCGGCGCGGCGGTGACTTTCGACTGCGAAACTGTCCTGATCCTCACGGCTGATCCCCCAGCGTTTGGCAACATTTTCGGCCGTGACACCCATATGGCCGTTGCCAAAGGGATCCGTCAGGGAACCAACCAGCATATCGGTCATGACCATATCGCCAAGTCGAACCCCATTGCGACTGCTGAATGCACCATGCGGCGCCCGTGACATCGATTCTGCGCCGCCCGCCAGGGCCACGTCGCAATCGCCAAGCAGGATCGATTGAGAGGCCGATATCACCGCCTGCATTCCCGACCCGCAAAGTCGGTTAAGTGTCATTGCGGGGGCCTGATGCGGCACACCTGCGGACATTGCGACAACGCGCGACAGGTACATGTCGGAGGCTTGCGTATGGATGACATTGCCGAAGACCGTATGTTCGATTTCTTCTGCTGCGATGCCCGAACGCCCGATAGCGGCATGGGCGGCGACGCGGCCCAATTCGGTGGGCGGAAGGCCGCTCAGACCTCCGCAAAACCCTCCGATTGGCGTTCGCATGCCAGCCAATATCGATACGGAACGCACCTGCTGTTTCATGTCTTGAAGCCCCTATGCCTGCATGCTGTGGAAGTATTGATAACTTTCAGGTCAGTCCGGATTATCGGCCAACATCTGGAAAGGCCCCCGGCCCCATCGCAATGCAAGCTTCGCGCAACGATCGATTTCCTGGGGGTCGGCAATCCCGGCCTGGCGAATTTCTTCGGCTGGTGCGGCGATGGATTTCAAAAGCAGTTGCCTGATAGCGGCGCTGTCGTGCCCAAGGTCGGCCTCGCCTTCGACAGCCCAAAGCTCGCCACGCTCCACCAGATCATCCAACCCTTCGGACAGGGTATAAGCCGGCCCCAGCTCTGCCAGATTCTTCATTGCGTTTCTGGCGATCACCGGCTTGATGAAATTCATGACATCGAACGGCCCGACCGGGCTGCCGACCAGATCACGCCCGATTTCATTGACTTGTCGGATTGTGCCGCCACCATGATCGATGATTTGCGCCGCTGCATTCAGAAACGGCACGAAGAAACGATTAATGGCAAAACCCGGAGCGTCCTTGCAATGAAGGATGGTCCGGCCGGTAGCCTGAAGAAAGGCGGCCGCCCGGGCCAAAGCCTCGGCACTTGTTTGTTCGCCCTGCACGAGCTCGACAACTGGTGACGTATCCGCCGGGGAAAAGTAATGCATGCCCAGGAAGCGGCCAGGGCAGGCGACGGCCTTTGCCAGCCCCGACACCCTGAGAGCGCTTGTGTTCGTTGCGATAAGAGTTGTCTCGGAGCAAACGGCGCTGATATGCCCAAGCAGTTTCGTCTTGACCGCGAAGTCCTCGAAGACGGCCTCGATGACAAGATCAGCCTCCAGGGGCGCATCAACATCATCGGTGTAGCGAATATGTGACCGACACGCCCTTGCTTGCGCAGCGTCAAGGCGCCCCGCTTCCTCATGTTTCTGAAGTTGCCTGGCAATTTGCTGCGCCGAACGGTCCAGAGCCTGCCGCGACCGGTCCAGCATCGTAACCTCGATGCCATGGCGAACCGCGTTTGACGCAATTCCGGTTCCCATCGTGCCAGCTCCGACAATGGCGATGCTCGAAACCATGATCCTGCCCCCTTGATGTGCCCGGGCTTTCACCCGCTTCGGTCGCGCCCTTTGGGACACCACCGATGAAGCCGCTCCGCTCAGTGGATCTGGTGACACAAAATCGGGCATTTTGCAATATATTTTTCATTATTCGAAATTTTATTGCATAAATATTTCTATATAGTAAAGTGAGGGTGAAGAGAGTACGCCGCATCACCGGCTGCCGGGATTCGGTTCCACAGTCGGATTGGTCCGGCAGAAAACGGGGGAGAAGATGGAATTTGCCACGCTGCGGTATGAGGTGTCCGACAACATTGCCATTGTCACGCTTTCGCGCCCGCAGAGGCTCAACGCGTTCACGTTGGAGATGGGCCGTGAAATCGTCAGCGCCCTGGATGCCGCCGAAGAAGATGACGCGGTTCGCGCGGTCATCGTTACCGGGGATGGGCGTGCATTTTGTGCCGGCATGGATCTGTCTGTGAACGGGAATGTTTTTGGCCTGGACGAAACAGTCGATCCGATGGGTCAAGACGCGGCGAAGATCCGCGATTCCGGCGGCCTTGTGACACTTCGCATCTTCCGGATGACCAAACCCGTCATCGGGGCGCTGAATGGTGTTGCGGTTGGGATCGGCGCCACAATGACCTTGCCGATGGATGCGCGCATTGTCTCCAGCAATGCGCGTGTCGGCTTTGTATTTTCCCGCATCGGGATTTGCACGGAGGCTTGCTCCAGCTGGTTCCTGCCAAGGCTGGTGGGCATGAGCCGATCGCTCGAATGGGTTTTGTCCGGCGAGGTCCAGTCCAGCGAAACGCTACTCGAAGCCGGTTTCGCGCAGAAAGTAACCTCCCCCGAAAGTCTGCTCGACGAGGCGATGGCAACCGCCCGGCGTTTCACGTCGGGCACATCGCCACTGTCTGTTGCCGCCAACAGGCAATTGCTTTGGCATATGAGCGGCGCAAGCCACCCGATGGAGGCGCATCAGCTGGACAGCCGCCTTATGCTTGAACTCAGCATGTCGGATGGCAAGGAAGGTGTCACTGCATTCCGCGAGAAGCGGCAGCCCGTGTTTTCGCAAGCTGTCGAAGGTCGACTGCCGCTAACTCTGGGCTGGCTGAAAGAGCCTCCGTTCGAGTGACCGCGCAACTCCGCACCGCATCATGACCCCCTGCCCGACCCTCGGACAGGTCAAGCTCACGGCCGTGTCGCGGGCCTGCCGGGAAGTCGGGCCGGTCAACCTTGCGGGACATTTACGCGACAAGGACACCGTCAGAATCCGGTGCTGCATTCAAGGCACCACTCACTTAAAAATTTCACATAGTAGTGCCGCGCCGAGCCGCCATTGCGGTTTTCAAAATTATGGCCATAATCAGGATCGTTAAGATGTCAGGCCAGTTTTCAGCTGGTTGTTCCGAACGCAACCGGATGCCCACTATGCGCAAAATCCAAAATGAAGACCTGGTGGATCCTGCAGATCAGGACGGCACTAAAGGCATGTCGAGCACGCTGATCCGCGGACTGGACGTGTTGTCGGCTTTCCGGGGAATACAGGAAACCCTGTCCAATAGCGAACTCGCCGACCGCCTGAACCTGCCAAGGCCTACGATCACCCGCCTCTGCAGCACGCTCGCATATGCGGGATATCTCACCAAAGTCAAGGCGGGCAATTATCGGCTTGGCTTGCGTGTCCTGGAACTGGCCTATCCGGTGTTATCGTCGATGACATTTCGTCAGCGCGCGATTACGGTGATGCGGGAATTCGCGGAATTCACTGGCGGCGCGGTATCGCTGGCAACAATACATGGCGCAAACCTCATCTTCGTGCAAACGGTCCACCTGTCGCAGTCGATGGCACATAGCCCGGAAATTGGTGCGATCGGGCCACTCTACAAATCCGCGATGGGTCGTGCCCTGTTGTCGATGCTCGATGCCGACATGCTACGCGCGAAGGAAGCCGAGATCGCGGCAGCCTACCCCGAAGAGTGGAAAGAATTCAAACCCAGGGTGCGGGAAGGGATCGCGCATTGCCGCGAACACGGTTTCGTCGTGGCACTTGGTGACTGGCGGCCCGGGTTTTATGGTGCGGCGGCGCCGATCAAACAGCTGAAAAGCGGGCTCTATATTGCCATCAACTGTGGCGTTCCCGAACACAAGATTTCGGCTGAAGAGTTCACTGACGTCATGGGAAGAAAAGTTGGTGCCTCTGCGAAGGTTCTGCGGGACAGCTTCGCGGATCTCTGAATATCTCTGGCACGGGAACCCGATATTGCTCGTGACATGACGTTGTCCCGAACGCCCAGGCATGTTCATCATCAGCACTATGTCGGCAAGGGAAACCCGCCCTCAACCAGATAAAGCGTGAACGGCAATGTCAGGAACGACAGGGCGGTCTGCAACGTCACGATATTTACCATCAGCGGAACGTCCCCGCCGAGTTCCCGGGCCAGGGCCTGCGACGACGCAGCGGTAGGAACGGCGGCAAAGATCGCCAGCACCAGCGCCGGAACACCGGAAAGCCCGGACATCGCCGCGATCCCGACAACCGCCAGCGGAAAAACAAAGAGTTTTACTGCCGTTGCCAGCATCAACGGCCCCGGAGAAACCCGAAAGGCCCCGAACCGCAAGCTCGCCCCGACACAGAGCAGCATCAGCGGCAGGGCCGCGCTACCCAGCAATCGGGTCAGGTCGAAGGCAAGACCCAACATCTGAGAGGGCAGGGCATTGACCGCGAGCCCGGCAAAAACGGCGATCAGCACAGGATTGCGGTACAGGTCGCGCAGGATCGCGCGTCCGCCACTGATATTGCGATCCGAATGGGACAGTTCCACCATCATCGGTGTAATCGTCAGGTTCGTGATCAACACGAGGATCGCGGCTGCAAGCGACGCAAGCGCAAGACCTGTTTGCCCGAAAATTCGTTCGGCAACCGCCAGCGCAATGAATGTGTTGTGACGCGCCGCGCCCTGCAGAACGGAACTGGTCACCGATCGGGGCAAAGGCAGGGCACGCCCCGCGATCCGCACCAACAGCACCACCAGGAAGAATGCACCCGCCAATGTTATAATGTATGGTAGTACGAGATCACCCTCGAAGCGGGTTGTCCCGAGCTTCGAGAACAGAAGGGCCGGCATCAGCACCCAATAGACGAGCCGTGCGGACTGCTGCCAGAATTCGTCCGAAAATATCCCCACCCGGAACAGGATTTGCCCTGCGATCAGCAGCCCGAAAATCGGCACCACGGTCGACATCACCGCAATCATGTTAGAGCCATCCAGATTGGGGCCGCTGCAAAACCAACCGTGATCGCAAGTCTCATTCGCGCCGGCCGGCCTGCGTCTGCTGTGCTATGCCGGATGCGACAGCATCGACATATGCGCCAAGCACCTCTTCGTTGTCACGACCAAGCTTTCCGGCGCTACTGCGCACCTGGCATGGCGAACGGCTGAAACGGGGCACAATACCCTGCATCTTCACGGAACCGAAATCGTCGTCGGGCACAGATACAATGGCATCGCGTGCCTGATACTGCGCATCCTTGAATATCATGTCGACAGAGAAAATTGGCGCCAAGGTGCCGCCCTCGCGTTCGAAAGCCGCTACGATATCTACCAGATCATGCTCGGCAAACCACTGGCGGAACACGGCATCAATTTCCGCTGAATTCTCGACCCGCAACTTGTTTGTCGCATAGCGCGGATCATTCAGCAGGTCGGTCCGCTGGATGGACCTCAGATTGGCGGCAAATGTATTGTTCGTGCTGCCCGACAGCGAGACATACTTGCCATCACGGGTCGGATAGACATCTGAGGGCGCAGAATATTGGTTCAGGTTGCCATTCCGCCTGAACACCTGACCAAGCTGATCATAGGCAATGGTCTGGAAATCAAGAAGCCGGAATACAGCTTCGGTCAATGACAGATCAACAACCTGCCCCCGTCTTTCGGGATCGCTACGCACCGAATGCAACGCGGTCATGATCGACAGGGCGCCGAACAGGCCCCCGATGGCGTCACCCATCGGGTATGATGGATGAATCGGTGGACCGTCCGCCTCGCCGGTCAGATGGGCCAGCCCGGACATTGCCTCGAAAAGTCTTGCAAAACCGGGCTTTGCCGCACGGGGCCCGTCCTGGCCGAAACCAGTCACCCGCAAGATGACCAAAGACGGGTTGATGGCGTGCAGCACCTCTGGTCCCAAGCCCCAGCGTTCAAGCGTGCCGGGGCGAAAATTTTCGACCACGACATCGAAATCGCGCACCATGCGCAGGAAGATCGCGGCGCCTTCGGTCGTCCGCAGGTCCAGTTCCACGAAACGTTTGCCGCGGTTCGTCACCTTCCACCACAGCGATTCTCCTTTCTTGAAAGGCGGGAAGCTACGCATGCCATCACCCTGACCGGGCATTTCCACCTTCACCACGTCGGCGCCGTAATCCGCCATCAATGTGGCCGCGAAGGGCGCAGCAATAATGGTCGAGATGTCGAGCACGCGAAGATCGCTGAGTGGCCCGGTGGCAGTCATGTCGGTTCTCCTTTGCGGCGCGCCGCACGCCTGTCCAGTCCCCAGCGCACGGTCGGCCAGGCGAGGAACGCCAATGTCATTGCGAACAATACCAGAGCTATGGGCGAGGTGAAAAAGGCCAGAAAACTGTCGTTCGTCAGGATCAGTCCGCGGCGCAGGCTGCTTTCGATCATCGGGCTGAGAACAAAGCCGATCACCACCGGCGCCAGCGGAACCTCAAGCCAGCGGAAGGCAAAACCGATCAGCCCCGCGACAAACAGCACGACCAAATCGAAGCCACTGAGATTGACCGAATAGGTTCCCACCACGATCAGCCCGATAACGCAGGCCATCAGCACTGGTTCAGGAATTCGCAGCACGCGGCTGAACAGCGGCGCAAGGGAAATGCCCATTACGAACATCACCACATTGACCGCGAACAACGCCATGAAAAGGTACATCACCAGGTCCGGCTGATTGACGAACAGTGAGGGGCCCGGCACCACATTCTGGATTGTCATCGCGCCCAGCATCACCGCGGTCACCGGATCCCCGGGGACGCCAAGTGCCAGGGTCGGCACCAGCGCACCGGCGGTCACTGCATTGTTGGACGCCTCTGAGGCGATGATGCCGTCGGGTGTGCCCGTCCCGAACTTGTCGCGATCGGGTGAGCTGCGCTTGGCCTCGGCATAACTGACCAGAGAGGCCGCAGTGGCGCCGACGCCCGGCAGGCTTCCGATCCAGGTGCCGATAAGCGACGATTTCAGCAGCAGCTTCCAGCGTTTGACAACCTCGGCCAGCGGCGGCACGGCAAAGCCCACCTTGTGCTGGATCGGCGTCTCTTTTCCATGTGGTCCAGCGACGCGCCACATCACCTCGGAAAGGGCGAACAACCCTACCAGCACCGGGATCAGGGCCAGCCCGGCCGACAGATCATAGATGCCGAAATCGTAGCGCGTGACACCCGATATGGGGTCCTGGCCGATCAGCGCCAGAAAAAGCCCGAAAGAAGTGCCAAAGATCCCCTTGATCGCGCTTTCGCGTGCCACCGAAACAATGCAGGTCAGCGCAAAGATACCAAGCGCGAAATACTCGATTGGGCCGAAACGCAGCCCAAACCGTGCCAGCAACGGTGCGGCAACCGCCAGGATCACGCAGGCGATGATACCGCCCACGGCTGAACTGAGGGTTGCCCAGCCAAGTGCCAGGCCCGGCTGGCCGCGCCGCGCCATCGGATAGCCGTCGAACAACGTCGCCGCCGATTGCGGTGTGCCCGGTGTGTTCAAGAGAATCGCCGGGATCGACCCACCGTAGACCGAGCCGCAATAGGTGCCCAGCAGCAGCGCGATGCTGGCCGTCTGGTCCAGAACGAAAGTGAACGGAAGGATAACAGTAATGCCCAGTACCGAGCCGAGGCCGGGAATGGCACCGATCAGGATGCCGTAGAGCGTGCCGAGCGCGATTGCCAGAATGGCCTCGAACGAAGCCAGCATCCCCAGCGCATCCATGATGGTTTGCGTCGTCATGGCTTCAGCCCCCCAGATGCAGGAAATCGGGAAGGGCGGTCATCTGCACCTCAAGCAGCACGGCAAAGACCAACCAGGTCAATCCCGCGAAAACAAAGGTAGAGACCGCGATCACGACCGGATTGCGATAACCGAAAGCCACGCTGAAGACTGGCACGAAAGCCAGAATCGGCAGCCAGAAACCAAGCCACCCGAAGCCCACCAGAAACAGCGCGGTCAGACCGAAGCCCGTGACCAGCCGCCCGGACGCGATGCGGGCCAGCGGATTTGCCGCGCCCGCGCCGCAACGCAGGCCGGCCAATCCCCTGATCGCGATCCCCAGCGCGCCAAGACCGCCGATCGCAAGCCACAGGCGCGGCATTAGACCGGCGTCATAAGCGACACCCCCGCCCATTCGGTAGCCGGCAGAGACCGTATAAAGATACAGCCCGGCCGATCCTAGTGCCAGCACTACACCCGACACGATGTTGGCGATGTCGCGATTCATGCGCTTAGCCCCCGGTCAGATTGAGCGCCGAAATGATCTCGCTGTTAATGCGGGATTCCTCGGCGGCAAACGCTTCGAAATCGGGGCCGCTGCGATAGACCGGCTTGCTGACCATCTTCGCCATCTCGGTCGCGTATTCCTCCGACCCCACGGCTGTCTCGCACGCGGCAGACAGCGCGGTCTGCGCTTCCCCGGGAATCCCCTTGGGCGCAATCACGCCACCCCACAGGCTGAAGTCATAATCATAACCGGCCTCTTTGGCGGTGGGGGCGCCGGACAGTTGCTCGATGCGCTCGGGCGCAAAGACTGCGACGGTCTTGACCTCTTTGCCGACAACCGAACTGGCCGCGATGATCGCCAGGTCGACATGCTTGCCAAGCGCGCCTGTGATCGCCCCGGAATCGCCTTCCATCGGCACATGACGCATCTCGACACCAGCCTCCTTGAGGACCCGCACCATTGAGATGTGCGGCAGGCTGCCAGGTCCAGCCGAGCTGTAGGTCAACTCGCCCGGTTGCGCCTTGGCATATTCAATCACCTCGGCGAAGTTTGAAAACTGCGAGTCCGGCGCCGTCGACAGCACCACAGGCGAACTGAACGTCTGGCAGATATAGGTATAGGATCCGAGGTCATAATTCAGCGCGCGCAGATGCGGCTGGATAGACAGCGGTGCGGCGGGGATCATCGCGACGGTATAGCCGTCCGGGCGCGCGCGCGCGACTTCGGTCATGCCAATGGTCCCTGCCGCGCCGTTCTTGTTCACGACGACAATCTTTTCGCCCAGGGTCTTTTGCATTTCGGCGGCAGTGATGCGCCCCATCGTATCGGTGATGCCGCCCGCACCATATGGCACGATCATCGTAACTGTTTTCGCGGGATAGTCTGCTGCCGCCGCGGAAGTCGCAACACCAAGCATCAACAGGCCAAAAGCGGCCTTTACTGAATAGTTCATGTATTCCTCCTCCTGTGTGGTTGGGTTTCCCCGATCAGGCCGCTCCTCCAGGCCCGATGACTTCGTTATGCGTCCCTCACGATTACGGTCGCGTCCGTCCCGGCAAAGGGCTCGCTCCGGTAAATCTGTCGCAGATGCACCTCGTCCGGACCGTCGGCGATCCGAAACATTCGCGCATAGACAAAGGCGTGGTGAATCAGGTGGTCGTCGCTGCCACCGGCAGCCCCGAAAACCTGGATGGCGCGATCCGCAATCTTTTGCAGCATCCTGGGCACACTGACCTTGACCATGGAAACATCGCGCCAGCTGGCCTTGAAGCCCTGCTGGTCCAGCATCGCGGCTGCCCGCAACACGAACAGTCGGTTCTGCTCGATGGCGATGCGCGCTTCGGAAATCCACTGCTGGATGGTTCCGTAGTTGTTCAGCGTCTGGCCGAATGCCCGGCGCAAGACGCTGCGCTGCTTCATCAGGTCGAGCAGCATCTCGCTCAACCCGATGCAGCGCATCGCGTGATGGATGCGTGCAGGTCCAAGACGGACCTGTGCAGCGGCGAACCCTCGCCCTTCCTCGCCCAGAAGATTGGCCACCGGGACCCTTACGTTTTCGAACAGTATCTCGCCGATCGGCGCGGCATGATCGTTCCAGCCCAGGAACCGCAGCTCACGCATGACGGTGATGCCGGGCGTGTCGGCAGGTACCAGCACCATGGAGTGCTGCGCATTTCTTGCGGCCTGTGGATCAGTGACCCCCATCACAATATGAAATCCGAGATCGGGCGCCGCGCCGCCGGTAATATACCACTTGCGTCCCTCGATGACATATTCGTCGCCCTCTCGACGGATGGACGTGGCGATATTGGTGGCATCCGAAGACGCCACCGCCGGCTCTGTCATCGAGAACGCCGAACTCGTTTCGCCCGCCAGCAGCGGATCAAGGAATTCGCGCTTCTGGTCAGGGGTCGCCAGAGCATTAAGCATAACCATGTTCGGCAGGTCCGGTGCATGGCAGTTGAACACCTGTGACGCCCAGGGCAAACGCCCCGTCATCTCGGCGACCGGGGCAAAATCAAGATTGCTCATCCGGGTTCCCGGCGCGCCTGCGGGCAATTCGGTCATTCCCATGTTCCAAAGCCCCTGCTTGCGGGCGTCGCACCGCAAGTCGGCAATAAACGCGGGGGTTCCATCTCCATGCGCAATGCTGCGCATCCATTCGGCATGTCGCGGCAAAATCCGGTCGTGGTAAAAGCCGGCGACCCGGCCGTGCATGTCCTGACCATGCCCGGAAAAACGCAGGTCAATCACCTCAGGCCACCGACGCGGCAAGCGCTGCCGCCTTTTTCAATGTCCGCTTGGCGATATTCAACTGGTGGATTTGGCTCGTTCCTTCATAAAGGCGGAACAGCCGGGCGTCTCGGTAAAGGCGCTCGATACAGCTATAGTCGGCGACATAGCCCGCCCCACCAAACACCTGAACCGCCCTGTCGGCAACCCGGCCGCAGGCCTCCGAGGCGTGGTACTTGCAGATCGACGCCTCCATGATGACATCTTCGCCAGCATCCCACCGCCGCGCGGTATCCAGAATCAGCGCCCGTGCCGTGTGCACATCGGTCTGGCTGTCAGCGATCAGCGCCTGTACAAGCTGAAAATCCCCAATCCGGCTACCGTATTGCCGGCGGGTCAAAGCGTAGGCAACCATCTCGTCCAGCATGCGTATCGCAGAGCCGGTGCACAGCGCGGCCAGATTGATGCGCTGCTTGTTCAGCGCCTTCATCATGGTTTCGAACCCCTTGCCCTCAACCCCTCCCAAAAGGTTTTCGGCGGGCACCCGGCAATCCTGAAGATAGACTTCGGATACCGGCGAGCCTTCCTGCCCCATCTTGCGGTAGGGTGCGCCCGTGCCAAGACCCGGCGTGCCGCGTTCAACCAGAAACGCGCTTAACGCCCGCGACCCACGCACATTCGGGTCTGTGCGTGCGATGACCGTGAAAAGATCCGCGATCGGCGCATTGGTGATGAATACCTTGGTGCCGTTAAGGACATAGCTGTCGCCGTCGCGCACTGCGGTTGTTGTCATGGCAGTGGCATCCGATCCGGCTTCAGGCTCGGTGATCGCCATGCAGCTTGTCAATTCTCCGGTCGCCAACCGCGGAAGAAAGCGCGCTTTCTGCGCGTCGGTCCCGTCGCGCACCAATCCCTCGACGCCAATGCCGGTGTTGGTCCCGAAACGGGCGCGAAAGGCGGTCGAGCTTTGCGCAATCTCCATATCCGCAAGGGCAAGTTGCTCCATCGAGAAGCCCGCGCCGCCGAACTCGCGGGGGATGATCCAGCCAAAAAAGCCTTTGTCGCGCATTTGCTGAACCAGGTCTTCGGGAACCTCATCCGCTTCGGCAACGCGCGCCTCATTGGGGATAGCAACGGCCCTCACCCAGGTTCGGAGACTGGCCAGCGATTGCTCAAACCCGGGCATCGATTGCTGCATCGTCCTTACCTTTCGAATCTGTAAAGTGGAACGCCAATCATCAATACTTTCATATAATAAAATTATCAACGGATATTTTTCTTCTTTGTGGATGGTCTTGGCGAGGTTCCGATCCACCGCTGCGGCCCCTGATGCCCGCCCTTTCCGGCCCCACCGAAAGGTGAGACCGGCCTGGCCGCCCTGGCGCACCTTCAGATAGCGGTATCCAGACAGACATAGGATCATTCGCCGGTGAGCGGGTGGCTCAGAAACTCACCCACCCGGCGGATCAAGACGCCGCAGTTCCAAACCTTCTGGATAACGGCCACCAGCGCCTGCCCCGAGGTATTGCGGACTTCGGGGAAGCCCAAACTGCCCGGGTCGGCGGCCATTCGACGATTTCCTCGCCGATCAGCACCGCCAGCTTCACCAGTTCATGCCGCGGATCGATCAAGCCAAGCGGTCTGAAACGCAGCGGGCATCCTGTTCCGGGGCCCCGGGCGGTGCCCGATGGGCGGAACTGAAATTGCAGGGTTTCGACCAAAATCATACGAAAGCCTGCAAGCCCATGCCAGGAAAGCTGCGCGTTTAACACGCAAGATCAATTGGTTAATTGCCACTCAGCAGGAACTACTTGTATCCGGCGATCCAGATCTCGCCCTTCGGCCCCAGCGCAGGACATCGCCCCCGAGACCGGAGCCAGGCAGCAGTTCCATCATGCAGACGAAACCGAACTGGCGCAGCGCGCGGCTCAGCCCGGGCCGGACGCTTCGGTCCCGGCTGCCACGGCGGGTGCCCGCGTGATCAGCGCCACCCCCGCCAGAACCACCGCGCCCCCCACAAGCCGCGGCAGGCTCAGCCCCTCGCCCAGGAAAAGGACGCCCCCGATCACCGAAAAGACCGGCAAGAGCAGCAGATAGGGCGCGACCTGTCCGACCTCATTGCGCAACAGAAGACCGTTCCACAGGAAATAACCCAGCGTCGTCATCACCAGGCCCAGATAAAGCGCCGCCCCCCAGGCCCCGGCACCTGCGCTGGCCAGCGCCGCGATCTGACCGGTCTCGAACAGCGCCGACAAAAGGAAAAGCTGCGGCGTCGCCAGGATCGCGATCCAGGCGGTGACCGACAGGCCGGTCATCCCTTTCAGTCCGCGCACCAGAACCTGACCCAGCGCCCAGAAAAAGCTACCGGCCATGACCTGCGCCACCGGCAGCAGCGCGCCCGAAAACCGTTCCTGCGCCGCGATCAGCCCCACCCCGCCAAAGGCGATGGCGATGCCCAGCCATTTCAGCGGCGCCGGTCGCTCGCCCAGCAAAAGCGCGCCCAGCATCACCAGAAAGGGCACCTCAAGCTGCACGACCATCGCGGAAAGCCCCGCCCCCAGCCCCTTCACCCCGGTGAAGGTCAGCGCATATTGCACCGAGGCCCCGACGACCGAAATCAACCCGAGCCGACCAAGATTGCCCCCGGACGGCCCCAGAAACCACAAAAGCGCCACCGCCGTGATGGCAAAGCGCAGCGCCATCAGCAGGATCGGCGGAAAGTGGGACATGCCGCCCTTGGCCACGACAAAGCCCATGCCCCAGATCAGGGCCACCAGCACCGCCAGCCCCCGGTCGCGCAGCGACAGTCCCGCCATTCCGCACTCCTCCCGACCGATGGGCAGCCCCCGCCCCTGCTCCGGCGCGATCAGCCTGCCATCTCTACCGCGATCACCGCGACGCAATCGCCCGGCTTGACCAGCCCGGGGAAATGCCGCGCCGTGAACAGGCCCGACCGCCGTGCCGTCAACGTGACCGGGTCCAGCCCCGTCCTCCCGGTCGGATAGATCATGGCCAGCACCTGACCCTTTTCCACCCGCTCGCCCAGATCGGCGCAAAAACGGATCAGCCCCGCATCTTCCGAGAAGGTAAAGCAGTCGTCGTCGGGCATGTCGAGCCATTGCGTCGGCCGCGCCGCCACCTCACCCGTCAGGATGCCCGCCGCGACCAGCAGATTGCGCGCCCCGGCCATGGCAATGCCAGCGGTGCGGGCGCTGGCGGTGCCGCCGCCGCCCAGTTCGGTGGTGACAAAGACCTTGCCCATATCTTCGGCGGCGCTGTCATACATGCCTACCGCGTCGATTTCGAGCATCTTGACACTGTAGGGCGCGCCAAAGGCCCGCACCAGACGAAAGGCCTCGGTCGCCTGCGCCTTGTCCGGCAGGATATGGGCGGCGCAAAAGGGCAGGAAATCCAGCGTCTTGCCGCCCGAATGAAAATCCAGCACCACATCGGCCATGGGCAGAAGCACGCGCTGAAAGTAATCGGCGATCTTTTCGGTCACCGTGCCGTCGGGCCGGCCCGGAAAGCTGCGGTTCATGTTGCCGCGGTCGATGGGCGAGGTGCGGGTGCCGGCGGCAAAGGCCGGCTGGTTCATCGCCGGAACGATGATGACGCGGCCGCTGACCTCTTCAGGGCGCAGGCTGCGCGCCAGATCGAAAAGCGCGATCGGCCCCTCGTATTCGTCGCCGTGATTGGCCCCGGTGAGCAGGGCCGTGGGGCCCTCGCCGTTCTTCACCACCGTGACCGGGATCATGACCGATCCCCAGGCCGCGTCATCGCGGCTGTAGGGCAAGCGCAGAAAGCCATGCTGCACGCCATCGGCCGCGAAATCCACCGTCGCCGAGACGGGCGAGGGCCTTTGATGCTGGCTCATGCGCTCAGTCCTTCACGAAAAGCTTGCGTGGCACATCCGACAGGCATTCAACCCCGGTTTCAGTGATCAGGATCGACTCGGTCAGTTCGAAGCCCATATCCTCAAGCCAGAGCCCGGTCATGAAGTGAAAGGTCATGCCCGGTTGCAGCACGGTGCGATCGCCGGGGCGCAGCGACATGGTGCGTTCGCCCCAGTCCGGCGGATAGCTGACCCCGATCGGATAGCCGGTGCGGTTATCCTTGATGATGCCGTATTTCTTCAACACGTCGAAAAAACCACGGGCGATGTCCTCGCAGGTGTTGCCCGGCCTCGCGGCGGCCAGACCCGCCTCCATGCCTTCCAGCGTCGCCTTTTCGGCGTCAAGGAAGGCCTGCGTCGGCTTGCCCAGAAACACCGTGCGCGACAGAGGCAGGTGATAGCGGTGATAGCAGCCGGCTATTTCAAAGAAGGTGCCCATGCCGGGCTGCATCGGCTTGTCATCCCAGGTCAGGTGCGGCGCGCTGGCATCGCGCCCCGAGGGCAGCAGCGGCACGATCGCGGGGTAATCTCCGCCGAAATCGGCCTCGCCCCGGATACCGGCATCATAGATTTCCGCCACCAGATCGCATTTGCGCATCCCGACCTCAATCTTGTCGAAAATGCGGGCATGCATCTTTTCGACGATACGGCCCGCCTTGCGCATATAGGCGATTTCCTGCGGCGACTTGACCGCGCGCTGCCAGTTCACCAGCGCGGTGCAATCGGTGAAACGGGCATTGGGCAGGTTGCGCGTCAGCGAGGCAAAGGCCGCCGCCGAGAAATAGTAATTGTCCATCTCGACCCCGATGCGCAGGCCGCCCCAGCCCCGGTCGGTCAGCAGACCCGACAGATAATCCATCGGGTGCCGTTCGGTCGATTGCACATAATGGTCGGGGTAACCGATGATGTTCTCGTCGCGCAGACAGGCGGTCAGTTTCGCGCCATTGGCATCCTGGCCCCGGCCGTACCAGATCGGTTCGCCCGAAGGCGGCACGATCACGCATTGATGCACATAGAACGACCAGCCGTCATAGCCGGTCAGCCAGTTCATGTTGGACGGGTCGGTGACGATCAGCAGATCGACGCCCTTCGCCTCCATCGCGCGCCGCGTCTTGTCCAGACGGGCCGCGAATTCGGCGCGGGTAAAGCGCAGGTCCACATCGGGCATGGGTTGGTCCTCCTTCGGGCGCGGGGCCCGGGTGTTTGATCTCAGACGGTAAAGCTTTGGCCGGCCCGTGCCGCGCGGGCGCGCGTCACGGCCAGGGCGGCGATCGCGGTATCCTGGATGCCGGTGCCGGTCAGGTCGGCCAGGGTGATCTGGTCGGCCGAGGTCCGCCCCGGCGCCATTCCGGCCACCACAGCGCCCAGTTCGGCAAAGGGGCGGTCGGCCGGAATGGCGCCGGCGGCGATGGCATGGCGCAGCTCACCCAGCACACGGGTCTGCGACAGCCGGTCGGCGACGTAGTGGGCCGCAGCGACCAGCGCCGGCGCGATCTCGTTCTTGTGTTCGCTGTCCGACCCCATGGCGGTGACATGCTGGCCCGGCGCGGCCCCGGTCAGGACCGGCCGCGGCGCAGGCGTGGTCGTCACGATGACATCGGCGCCGGTCGTCGCCTCGACGACCGAGGCATGGGGCGTGGCGGCCAGGCCATGCACCGTCAGCCGCTCGCAAAGCGCCGCCGCCCGGGCCGGATCGCGGGCCCAGATGCGGAACCGCTTGACCGGACGCACCAGCGCCAGCGCCCGGGCCTGCATCTCGGCCTGCATGCCGGCGCCAAGAATGGCGGCCACGGCGCTGTCGGGACGGGCAAGATGGCGGGCCGCCACCGCGCCGGCGGCGGCGGTGCGCACATCGGTCAGATAGCCATTGTCCAGAAGCAGCGCCTGCACCAGCCCGGTGCGCGCTGACAGCACCACCATCATGCCGCTGGTCGTCGGCAGGCCAATCCCGGGATTGCCGAAGAAGCCGGGGCTGATCTTGATCGCGAAATGGTCGATGCCCGGCACATAGGCCGTTTTCACATCGACTTCACCCCGATGTTCGGGAATGTCCAGCCGCAGGATCGGCGGCATGGCGACCGGCCGCGTCGCCAGCGCGCGAAAGGCCTCTTCGATGCAATCGACCGCCGCAAGGTCCAGCGGCACCAGGGTCCGCAGGTCGGTTTCGGTCAGGATGGTGACGGGGTCTTTCATGCGGGGCGGTCCTTCAGGATGCGGGCAAAGGCCTCGGGCGCGACATTGGCCCCCGAAAGCAGGCAGACGGTGGCGGGCGCGGGCCGGTGACGGCCCGACAGGATGGCCGCGACCCCCACCGCCGCCGCCCCCTCTACCGCATCGCCCGTCACGGCATGAATATGGCGCATGGCCGCCGCGATCTCGTCCTCTTCGACCAGGATCACCTCATCCAGCAGCGCGCGGCACATGGCGAAGGTCACGCGATTGGCCAGGCCGATGCCACCGCCAAGGGAATCGGCCAGCGTCGGTTCCTCGACCACCTCGACCGGATGGCCAGCGGCGAGACTGGCCGCCATGGCCGCGCCGCGCCGCATCGACACCCCGATCAGCCGGGTGCCCGGCGCCTGCGCCCGGATCGCCGCCGACACACCGGCCGCCAGACCGCCGCCAGACAGCGGGATCAGCACCGCCGAAGGCGCCGGACAATCGCCGAGGATCTCCAGCCCCAGTGTGCCCTGCCCCGCCACTACCGCCGGATCGTCAAAGGGCGGCACCTCGGTCAGCCCCTCTTCAGCGACAGCCCGGGCGACTTCGGTCATCGCCTCGTCCTGGCTTTGCCCGGTGATGCGCACCTCGGCCCCCAGCGCGCGCACCGCCGTCACCTTGTTACGCGGCACAAGATGCGACAGGCAGACCACAGCCCGCACCCCAAGCCCGCGCGCCGCATGGGCCAGCGCCCGGCCGTGATTGCCGGTCGAGGCGGTCACCACCCCGCGCGCCAGCCGGTCGGCCGGCAGGCCCAGCAGGGCATTGGTCGCCCCCCTCAGCTTGAAGGCACCAGTGTCCTGGCGATATTCCTGTTTCAAAAGCACGCCGGCCAGCGCCGGGTCGGCCAGCATCGGCGTGACCCGCACCCGCCCCGCAAGGCGCCGGGCGGCGGCGCGGATGTCGTCGGGCGTGACGGCAAGCGCGGCCGGGGTCATTGCGGCAGCCCCAGCGTCATCAGATGGCCCGGGGCCAACACCCCGCCCTGCCCGCAGACCCGTGCCACGTTCCAGGCGGCGGCATAATTCGATGACAACGCCGCAAGGCCGGTCGCGGCCTCAATCCGGTCGATAACCGAGGCGGCCCGCAGCGCCGTGCAAGAGATGAAAAGCGCCTCGGATGCCCGGTCTGTGGCGGTCGCGGCCAGATCCACCAGATCGTCCAGCGCGATCCGCGCCATCTCGCGGTCATCGGTCAGGTTCAGGCAAGTAAAGCGGTCGATGGCCAGGCCCTCTGCCTCGAACATCGCGGCCATCGGGCGCGAGGTCTCGACCGTATAGGGCGTCAGGACCGAGATCCGCCGCGCGCCCAGCGCCCTGAGACCCGCCAGCGCCGCCGAAACCGGCGTCACCACCGGGCAGCCCGGCTTGCCGCGCGCCACCTGCGCCCGCACCTCGGCATCGCCGATGCAGACCGAGGCCGAGGTGCAGCCATAGACCACCGCATCCAGCGCCTCGCCCGGCAGGATCAGGGCCGCCCCCTCGGTCAGGTCGGGCGCCATGGCGCGCAGGGTCGCGGGCGTCACCGGATTGGCAAAGGGAATGCGGTTGACATAGATGCCGATGCCGGCCGGGGCCAGGATACGGGCGAAATCGACCTCGGTCGTGTGATCGGTTGACAGCGCCACCAGCCCGACACGATGCGCCAACGGGCGGTCATCCAGCCGGGGACGGCGGGGGGAAACCAGGATGTCGGTCATTTTCCAAGCCTTCCGAAACGATGTTCCAGCCAGCGCAGCACGACCACGGAAACCAGGCTCATGACGAGGAAGAAGACCCCGACCATGGTCATCGGTTCGATGTAGCGATAGCTCGAATTGGCCACCGATTTGGCCTGGTTCATCAGCTCCAGCACCGTGATGGCCGACAAAAGCGGCGTTTCCTTGAACATGGCAATCAGGTAATTCGCCAGCGCCGGGATCATCGGCGGCACCGCCTGGGGAATGATCACATGCACCCAGGTCTGGCGCGCCGTCAGATTGGCGGCCCGCGCCGCCTCCCACTGGCCGCGCGCGACATTCTCGATGCCGGCGCGATAGACCTCGGCGGTATAGGTCGCGTAATGCAGCCCCATGCCGATCACGCCGGCCACCAGCGGCGGCAGAAGGATGCCGACATCGGGCAGCACATAGAAGATGAAATAAAGCTGCACCAAAAGCGGCGTGCCGCGGATGAACTCCACCGCCATCGCCACCGGCCGCGCCACCATCGGTCGGCCCGAGCGGCGCAGGATGGCCAGCACCAGCCCCAACACGGCGGCGACGCCCGCGGAAAGAACCGTCACCAGCAAGGTCAGGCGCAACCCGGCCAGCAGTGTCGGGGTGATTTCGACGGCAAAAGCCCAGTCCCATTGCATGTCAGCGCACTCCGTCCAGGCCGCGTGTCAGGCGCCGCTCAAGCATCCGCACCAGCGCCGTGATGACCGAGGCCATGGCGAAATAGAGGATGAGGATGGTCAGAAAGGGCATCAGCGTGCTGCCGGTCTGGCCGCGCACGATCTGCGCCTGAAAGGTCATGTCGCTGAGCGAGATCAGCGAGACGACGGCGGTCGCCTTCAAAAGTTCGATCGCATTGTTGCCAAAGGTCGGCAGCATCAGCGGCAGCGCCTGGGGCAGGATGACATGGCGCATCCGCTGCAACCGCGTCAGGTTCAGCGCGACCGTCGCCTCATACTGGTCCCTGGGCACCGACAGGATGGCGCCACGCACCACCTCGGCGGCATAGGCCCCGACATTCAAGCCCAGCGCCAGCACCCCCGCCCCCAGCGGCGACAGGGTGATACCGACAAAGGGCAGCACGAAATAGGCCCAAAACAACTGGACATAGATCGAGGTGCCGCGGAAGAATTCGATGTAAAGCGTCGCCAGCCAGCGCAGAGGCCACCAGGGCGCCAGCCGGCCAAGCCCGGCCAGAAAGGCCGCGATCAGCGCCAGCGCCGAGCCAAACAGCGTCAGCTTCGCCGTCACCAGCGCACCCTGCAGGATCAGGGTCAGATATCCGGTCCATTCGGGCATGGGCAAAGGCCTTGGAACTTGGGGAAAGGACGGTAGCGGGCAGCCCCCCTGCCCCTTGCGGGACATCGGGCGCTGCCCGGTCGGAAATCATTCGCCGCAGAGCGTGGCGCGGCTGGTCGACATGGCGGCGGCGGCCGAAAAGCCATAGGGCTCGATGATCGCCGCGAACTCGCCCGAAGCCTTCATCTTGGCCAGTTCCAGGTCAAAGGCGTCGCGCAGGGCGGTGTCCCCCTTGCGGAAGGCTGCACCGTCACAATAGACCGGGGCACCGACGACCGGGGCCACCATCTCGAGGTTCGGGTCGGCCGCCTTGGCCAGCAGGTCGGAAATCGACAGAACCGGCAGCGAATAGGCGTCGATCCGGCCATCCTGCACCATCTTCAGGCCCGACTGGCCATCGGGCACCACGATGACGCGGTCGCGCGGAACGCCGGCTTCAAGCGCCAGCTTTTCTTCGGTGCCCCCGCCCGGGGCACCGATGGTGGCCGTGGCATCGGCAGCAATGTCGGCATAGGATTTGAAGCCCTTGGGATTGCCCTTGGCTACCAGTAAGGCCTCGGCGTCGCACAGCACCGGCTCGGAATAGGCCACGGCGGCGCAACGCTCAGGCTTCATGAAGAGGCCGGCGGTGATGGCGTCATGGCGCCCGGCCTGAAGGCCCGGGATCATCGCGCCATATTCCGAGATCGAAGCGACGACATCGCCGACGCCGAGGCGTTTGAATATCTCGCGCGCCACGTCGGGTGCGGCGCCCGAAACCTTGCCGTCGGCGGCAACGGCGGTAAAGGGCGGCTCGTTGGCAATGGCGATGCGTACGAAGCCCTGTTCCTTCAGGTCATCAAGCGTATCGGCGGTGGCGACGACGGGCGCCGCCAGCAGGGCAAGGGTCAGAAGGGTCTTTTTCATGTTCTTCCTCTCTGTTGGTCGGGGATCAGACGCGGTGCCCTGCGGCAATGATCTTGCGCAGGAAGGCTTGGGTTCGTTCGTGCGTCGGATTGCGGAAAATCTGGTCGGGCGGGCCCTGTTCGACGATGCGGCCCTTGTCGAAGAACAGCACACGGTCGGCGAATTCATGGGCAAAACCCATCTCATGGGTGACCAGAAGCATCGTCATGTCGGTTTCGGCCGCAAGACGTTTCATCACCAGAAGCACCTCTTCGACCAGTTCGGGGTCCAGGGCGCTGGTCACCTCATCGAAAAGCATGATGCGCGGCTGAAGCGCCAGGGCGCGGGCGATGGCCACGCGCTGCTTTTGCCCACCCGAAAGCTGGCTGGGCATGGCGCCGGCCTTGTCGGCAAGGCCCACCATCTCAAGCAATTCGCGCGCCCGCGCCTCGGCCCGGGGTCGGCTTTCACCCTTGGTCAGGATTGGGGCCAGTGTGATGTTGTCCAGCACCGACTTGTGCGGAAAGAGGTTGAAGTGCTGAAAGACCATGCCGATGTGGCGGCGCATGTGATGCAGATGCGCCTCGTCGGCGGGCATCTCGCGGCCATTTTTCCGCATGTGGTAAAGCTGCTCGCCGCAGACCTCGATATGGCCGCCCGAGATGGTTTCCAGCGTCATCAGGATACGCAGGATCGTGGTCTTGCCCGACCCCGAAGGCCCGATCAGCGCCAGCTTTTCGCCCGGCATGACGTCGAAGGACAGCCCGTCCAGCACCTTCAGCGTGCCAAAGGCCTTGTCCAGCCTGTCGATGCGGATGATCGGTTCGCCCACGCCATTTCCCCCGAGCTGTTACTGCGGGCAGAATTGGATCTGTTTTAAATCATGTCAATTTTTAAATAATCTCATGACAACTATTCCTGCGCCATTCTTCGCCGCCGCCTCTCAAATGCTCGGCAGCAGCACTTCGGGCTCCTCCGACAGCATGGCGGCGACCGTGGACAGGCCCCGGCGCAGTTCGTCCAGGCGGGTTGAGCCAAGTGAGACGCGAATCGCCTCGCGCCGCCAGCGTTCGGACACGCGAAAGGAATTGCCCGCCGCGACCGCCACCCCACGTTGGCGGGCCTGGGTGGCAAAGGCCTCTTCCGTCCAGCCCCCCGGCAGCGGCAGCCACAGATGCAGGCTGTTGCCATGGCACTGCGGCATGTCGGCGCCCAGAACCTCGGCCGCCAGGCGGTGGCGCTCAGCCATGGCCCGGGCCTGCCAGGCGGCCAGGTCGGCCACCGTGCCGTCGGTAACCCAATGCGACAGCAGATCGGCCATGGCGGGCGTTGCCATCCAGTTCGCCACCAGATGGCGGTTGGCCATGGCCGTGGCATGGCGCGGCGGGGCATGCAGATAGGCCATGCGCATACCGGGCACCGTAATCTTGGAAAAGCCGCAGATATGCAGTGTACGTTCGGGTGCCAGCGCGGCAAAGGCCGGGGCGCGGTCGGGAATCATCACGTTCAGAATGTCGTTCTCGACGATGGCAAGGTCGTGGCGGCGCGCCACCTCGACCAGTTCGGCCCGCCGGTCGGCAGGCATGACACAGGCCAGGGGGTTGATGACATTCGGTTGCAGATAGATGGCACGCAGCGATCCCTTGCGCGCCACCTCATGCAGCGCCGCTGGCAGCATGCCCCATTCATCCATCGCCACCGCCTCAAGATGCAGGCCCAGATAGGTGCAAAGCGGCATCATGGTGTGATGGGTCAACGCCTCTGCCGCGATGCCTGCGCCCGGGGGGGCGACGCTCATCACCGCCGCGGTGATCGCCGGCGTCGCGCCGTTGGTCAGGGCGATCCCCTGGGCCTCGGCCGGAATACCCTGCCGCATCAGCCAGTCGGCCGCCACGGCGCGGTGATGCGGCATCACCATGTTCGGTCGGAACGACAGGGCCGAGGGCGCGGCCAGATTCTCGGCCAGCCAGGCGAATCCCTGGCGCATGCGGTCCAGATGCATCGCCTCGACCACCGGCTTCAGGATCGACAGATCGATCTCCTTGCCCGGGCGTTCGGGCAGATAGGGCTGGCGCGCCTCGGCCCCCGGCCCCAACACGAAAGAGCCACGCCCCACCTCGCCCGCGATCAACCCGCGGCGTATCAACTCATCATAGGCGCGGCTGACCGTCTGCACCGACAGGCCCAGACGGTCAGCCAGCTTGCGGTGCGGCATCAGCCGGCAGCCGACCGGCAGGGCACCGCTTTCGATGGCGCGCGCGAATTGTTCGGCCAGCGACTGATAGGCCGGGCGAAAAAGTGAGGCGGGGTCAGGCATCCAGTTTGTCATGATTGCCAATCTGTGCAATTTCATATCAATCTGCAAATGAAGACTTGCGGGGATGGAATGAAACTCGACGCGATCGACCTGCGTATCCTGGATGCCGTGCAGCGCGACGGCCGCATCACCAAGCTGAAGCTGGCCGAGGTGGCGGGCCTGTCACCGACGCCCTGCTGGCTGCGGCTGCGCAGGCTGGAACAGACGGGCCTCATCGCGGGCTGGCAGGCCCGGCTCAACCCCCGCCGCGTCGCCGCTTTTGCCACCGTTCTGGTCGAGGTGACACTGGCCAATCACCGGCAGGCTGATTTCGACCGCTTCGAGCGCGCGGTCGGGGCGATGGAAGAGGTGATCGCCTGCTGGTCGGTGGGTGGGGGGGTGGATTACTTCCTCAAGGTCGTCGCCCGCGACATCGACGCCTATCAGCGCCTGATCGACCGTATGCTGGCCGCCGAAATCGGCATCGATCGCTATTTCACCTATATCGTGACCAAGGCGGTCAAGGAAGACGCCCCCCTGCCCTTGACCCTTTTCGCCACCAGCTGAGGACGTGCCCCCAAGCCAGGACCGCCGCCGCCCGGGGGCGCGTGGCCTTTGGCCCGCCGCTAGAGACTTTCTCTATTTTCGTCCCCCGAAAGGCGGGGTTCGGGCCACAATCCTTGCCGGATTTGGTCCCCTTTTCTGCGGCGACCCCGGCATTCTGGCACCAACCAGTCAGGAGCCCGCCCGATGAACGCCCGCGCCCCGCATCCGCCCCACCCGGCAACCGGCCACCCGGCCCCGACCCACCCGGCCCTTTCGCGGCTGAACGACCGCGCGCTGCTGCGGACGCTCGGCCATGTCGGCGGTCGCTGGACCGCAGCCCCCGACGCCGCCGATTTCGCGGTGACCGATCCGGCTTCGGGTCTTCTGGTGGCCCGCGTCGCCGCCCTTGGCACCGACATGGCCGACGCCGCCATCGCCGCCGCCAGCGCCGCCTTTCCCGCCTGGTCGCGCCGCCTGCCGCAGGATCGCGCCCGCATCCTGCGGCGCTGGGCCGAACTGATGCTGGCCGCCACCGAAGACCTGGCCCTGATTATGACGCTGGAACAGGGCAAACCCCTGGCCGAAAGCCGGGGCGAGATCGCCTATGCCGCAGAATTCCTTGACTGGTATGCCGGAGAGGCTTTGCGGATGAATGCCGAGGGTGTGACCCCCCATCTCGCCGATGTCGAGATGATCGTCCGGCGCGAGGCGCTGGGTCCGGTGGGGGTGGTGACGCCCTGGAACTTCCCCTCGGCCATGATCACCCGCAAGGTGGCGGCGGCGCTGGCAGCGGGCTGCACCTGCGTCGTACATCCTTCGGCCGAAACGCCCCTGTCGGGGCTGGCGCTGGCCGAACTGGCCGAACGCGCCGGCCTGCCCGCTGGGGTAATGAACCTGGTGCCGGGCGACGCGGCCACCATCGTCGGTCACATGTGCGCCGACAGCCGGCTTCGCGCCATGTCCTTTACCGGGTCGACCGGCATCGGCCGGCTGATCGCGGCGCAATGCGCGCCCACGATGAAGCGGCTGGTGATGGAACTGGGTGGCCATGCGCCCCTGATCGTCTTTGCCGATGCTGATCTCGACCGGGCGGTGCAGATCACTATGGATGCGAAATTCGCCACCTCGGGGCAGGATTGTCTGGCCGCCAACCGCATCTATGTCGAACGCGCCCTGCTGCCGGCCTTTTCGGCGCGGCTTGCCGCCCGCATCGCGGCGCTGAAGGTCGGTCCGGGACTGGAACCGGACAGCGACATCGGCCCCCTGATGCATGGCCGCGCCCTGGCCAAGGTGGCCGACCAGGTCGCCGATGCCCGGGCCCTTGGCGCCCGCATCGTCACCGGCGGCGCGGTGCATCCCGACCTGCCGCTCGCCTATCTGCCGACTCTGATCGAGGGCGCCCCCGATGAGGCGCTGATCCATCACGAGGAAACCTTTGGCCCTGTCGCCTCGCTCTTGCCCTTTGACAGCGAAGCCGAGGTCATCGCCCGCGCCAATGCCACCGAATACGGGCTGGTCGCCTATGTCGTCACCCGCGACGGGGCCCGCGCCCTGCGGCTGTCACGCGCGCTGGACTTTGGCATGGTGGCGGTGAACCGGGTCAAGATCACCGGCGGCCCTGTCCCCTTTGGCGGCTGGAAACAGTCAGGCCTTGGCCGTGAAGGATCGCGCCACGGGATGGAGGCCTTCACCGAGCTGAAATATCTTTGCATCGACACGACCGCCTGAGGGCGGGAAAGGAACCGACATGCTTGACCGCGACAATGACCTGAACGCCTGGGACCGCGACCATTTCTTTCACCCCTCGACCCATATGGGCGCCCATGCCCGGGGCGAGACGCCCCGCCGGGTGATCACCGGCGGCCAGGGCTGCACCATCTTCGACGCGACCGGCAAGCGCAGCCTTGACGCCTTTGCCGGGCTTTACTGCGTCAATGTCGGCTATGGCCGCCCCGAAGTGGCCGAAGCCATCGCCCGCCAGGCCCATGAGCTGGCCTATTACCACGCCTATGTCGGCCACGGCACCGAGGCCAGCATCACGCTGGCCCGCATGATAATCGAACGCGCCCCCGCGCATATGAGCCGGGTCTATTTCGGCCTGTCGGGTTCGGATGCCAACGAGACCAACATCAAGCTGATCTGGTATTACAACAACATCCTTGGCCGGCCCGAGAAGAAGAAGATCATCAGCCGCTGGCGCGGCTATCACGGATCGGGCGTGATGACGGGCAGCCTGACGGGGCTGCACCTGTTCCACAATGCCTTCGACCTGCCGCGCGCGCCGATCCTGCACACCGAAGCGCCCTATTACTTCCGCCGCGAGGATCGCAGCCAGAACGAAGAGCAGTTCAGCGCCCATTGCGCGGCCAAACTGGAAGAGATGATCCTTGCCGAAGGCCCCGACACCATCGCCGCCTTCATCGGCGAGCCGATCCTGGGCACGGGCGGCATCGTGCCCCCGCCCCGGGGCTACTGGGCCGCGATCCAGGCGGTGCTTGAGAAATACGACATCCTGCTTGTCGCCGATGAGGTCGTCACCGGCTTCGGACGCCTGGGCAGCATGTTCGGCTCGGATCATTACGGGATGAAGCCCGACCTGATCACCATCGCCAAGGGCCTGACCTCGGCCTATGCGCCGCTTTCGGGCTCGATCGTGTCGGACCGGATGTGGCAGGTTCTGGTGCAGGGCTCGGACCAGCTGGGCCCGATCGGCCATGGCTGGACCTATTCCGCCCATCCGGTCTGTGCCGCGGCCGGGGTGGCGAACCTGAAGCTGATCGACGAGATGGGTCTGGTAAAGAATGCCGGCGAAACCGGGGCCCATTTCCGCAAGGGCCTGTCCGATGCGCTGGCCAGCCACCGCCATGTGGGCGAAGTGCGCGGCGACGGACTGATGGCCGCCGTGGAATTCGTCGAAGACCGCGACGACCGCCGTTTTTTCGATCCCGCGCGCAAGATCGGCCCGGCCATCGCCGCCGCCCTTCTGGACGAGGGGGTCATCGGCCGCGCCATGCCGCAGGGTGACATCCTGGGCTTTGCCCCGCCACTGTGCCTGACCCCGGCCGAAGCCGATCAGGTGGTAGCCGCCACCGCCCGCGCGGTGAAGCAGGTGCTTGGCTGACCGCGGCCGCCTCCTGTCACAAAGCCAAAGGCCCCGGCGGCGTGTGCCTCACACGGCCCGGGGCCTTTGACGGCCCCGGGCCGGATCCAGATCCTTGATGAACAGGATTTATTCGCAGGCATCGACCTGCCAGTCGCCCTTGGCCAGCGGCCGACGGGCGGCTTCGTCACAGCCACTGATCCGGCAGGGCCGCCCGCCCCTCGCTCTGGCTTGCAGGATTTCATATGATCTCTGCAGAAACCCTGAACAAGCGGGACCGGCGCGACCTGCCACGGGACACGCCCTTGGCCGCGCCATAAAATCGCAATATGATAACGTGTGACCGTCTGAACGAAACCCCAAGGAAGTGCCGGGGCCGGAAGGCCCAAACCAAAACATTCAGGGATGAAATGACGAAGCTGCGATAGCGGATCCGTCGTAACGACCCTTGAGCTTTTACAGGTATTCCATAGGGTTAATGCTTAAAAACTCCATTAACGCCCATGAAGGGTTTCAGGAATTGGCGAATTGACCAGAATGGGTTGTTTCATCATCCCGGCTTATTCATCCAAATCGGCTGTAAAAGTTGCGTGCGCCTGAAAGCGCTGTAGAATCAAGCTGCTAAACACGATCTTCCAGCAGCTCC
>NZ_JBKFEY010000021.1:0-42976 GCF_046507575.1 Pontitalea aquivivens
GGGTTTCAGCGTCGGCGCGGCCGGGGCAGCCGGTTTTGCCGCCGCACGGGATTTGGCGGGGTCTGTCATCTCGGCGCGGCGCTGGTCGGAGGCGGCGGCATCGATGCTGCCATCGGCGAAGAGCACAAGCCGCCCCGCCTCCTTCGCCTTCTGGATCGCGCCGCGCGACAGGCCCACCCGGGCGGCATACTGGCGCTCGCTCAGGCCTTGCATGGCGTACTCCGATTATCGTTCCAGATCATGTACTTATTGCGTTGATAAGCTCCCGCCACAGAGCGAAGCTTTCTGTCACAAGGACCACGCAACTCAGCCCCGGAGCCCGCCCGATGACCCGCCGTGCCACCCGATCCGCAGACGCCCTCGATGCCTTCATCGCCGCAAAGCGCGACATCGACACGATGCTGGCACGACTCGCCGCGCTCAGCGCCGAGCATTTCAACGCCCAGCCCGAGGAAATCACCTGGGGCCATGTCGGCTCGCTGGAGCAGTACCGCACCAGGCTGCGCGAAATCACCGACGCCGCGTTCGGGGAAGGCGAGCACACCGGTTGACCCAGCGCGATCGCCAAGATCAGCCCGCCGAATGGCGGGCTCAGGGCCGTAGGAGGCTGCGATGGGCGCGGCCCCATCACAGGAGACGACCCGATGAGCAAGCGCACCGAACCCAAGGACGTGACCCCGGCCGCAGACGCGACGAACGACGCCAGCAAAGCGGCGACGGCACGCAAGCCGCGCGAGGGCACCAAGCAAGCCACCCTGATCACCATGCTGCGCCGGCCCGAGGGCGCGACCATCGAGGAACTCAGCGCGGCTACGGAATGGAACACGAACACCGTACGTGGAGCCATGGCCGGCGTCCTGAAAAAACGCCTCGGGCTCGCGGTGACGTCCGTGAAGGACGAGGCCAGAGGGCGGGTGTACAAACTCCCTGCCGCCTAACGCAAGCGACCCCGACAAGGTGATGGCCGCCGTTTCCCCGGGCGGCGGTCTCTCGCGCGGGTCCATCGTGCACATCACGCAAACAACCTGTGGCAACATTGTTTGACAGTGCGATGAGTGCGATGCTCCCTGCAATCTTTTGCCTTGTGGAGGGAGCCGATGGACGAAGAAGTGCAGAAGCTGTTCGAGCGATACGAGGCCTTGTTCCAGCGTTCTCTCACTGGTGACTTCAACGAGCACGAAGTTGCGGACCTGTATGCATCCGAATTTATCGCGGCTACCCCTGCCGGTGTCATGGCGGGAAAGAATGACCAAACGCTCGTGCGGTCAATGGTCCAAGGCTATGATCATTATAAGGAAATCGGCACTCAACGAATGCGGATTCGTGGCATCCGACTGTCTCGAATAGATGAACTTCATTGCGTTGCCCACGTTTCCTGGACAGCGACATATGCCAGGGACGATCTCCCCGAAACGGCGATTGATTTCGATGTCCACTATCTCGTTCAGGTTCTGGATGGTCACGCGAAGGTATTTGGTTGGGTGTCCGGCGATGAGCAGGCGCTTCTGAAGCAACACGGCATCATCTGACATCCACCTTGACCCGCATATCGGACGACGACTACCGCATCCGGATCGCCTCAAACACTCGCCGCAAAGCAAACGAACGTGCGAGGCTCACGACCGTGAAGGCGAGGCCGATAGTCAGATGCTCGGCGAGCCCGGTCTCGATCCCGAACCACGGGAACACGACGATCTGCGTGGCGATGGCCAAAAGGTAGCCGACGGCAACATTTGCCGCGGCCTCGACCATCGACATGATCCGGCTCTGCTTCATTGCAGGCTCTCCATAAACGCCGTCACGAATTCCGCCGCGAGCGGCGGCACGATTGCATTGCCGTAGCCCCGCAGGAGCCCCATGCGGCCGGGTACCCCATCAGCCAGCGGGAATGTTCCGGGCTCAATGGGCCGCCAGCGGCCATCGCGGCAGAGGAGCCAGTCCGGGTCTCGCCAGACGCCGTGCGTCGCGCTGGTCCAGGCGGGGGCGTCGACCAGTCCACCAGAGCCACCGTCCTGCGGCTCGCATCCGTGTTGCCTGCCGCGTTGTATCGCGCCGTTGCCGGCGAGCCCGCCATCGCCGTCGGCCAACCCGCCAGCCAGACCTGCCGACCGAGCAGCGCGTTGATCGGCACCGCAAGGCATTCCGATCCGTCCTTGTGATCCCGCGCCGAGGCAGTGGCCCAACCCACCAGTGTCCAGTGCGACGGCGCCGAAGAACAACCGCTGGCGGATGTGCGGGGCGCCGATGCCCGCAGCCGGCAGATCGGCCGCTGCGACGGCGTAAGATGCCGCCTCCAGCGCATCCGCCAGAGCGTCGAACCAAGCCCAGCCAGTCGCGTCCCGAGTTGCCGTTCGAGCAGCACCGCCAACCGGTCCGAGCACTGCCGCGCTGGCGACCTGCTCGCCGAAGACGAACTCCGGGCGGCAGGCTGCGACGAGCCGCAGGAGGGCGGGCGCGAGATGGCGGTCATCGTCCTGTCCCTTGCGCTGTCCGGCCTGGCTGAAGGGCTGGCAGGGCGGTGAGCCGGTCCAGACGGACAGATCCTCCGCCACGCCGGCAAGGCGCAGCGCGTAGGGCCAGCCGCCGATCCCGGCGAAGAAATGACATTGCGCGAAGCCGCGCAGGTCGGCGGGCTCCACATCCAGGATGGACCGCCCGTCGACATCGCCATCCGGCAGCAGCCCGGCCGCGATCAGTTCCCGCAGCCATGCGCAGGCCGCGGGGTCGGCATCGTTGTAATAGGCCGTCATCAGGCGGCAGCGTCATCGGACGTGGCAGTGGGTTCGCCCAGCCGCTCGGCCATCACCTGCGCAAACGTCCGACCGTCACCGTCGAGGATCGCCTCCTTGCCGGTCTCCGCCTGCCAGCGTTCCACCGCGACATCGACGTAAGCCGGACTGATTTCCATCGCGAAGACGCGACGGCCGTTGGCCTCGCCCGCCATGATCTGCGACCCGGAACCCGAGAAAGGTTCATAGCAGAGGCCGCCACGGGCGACGTGCTGGCGCATCGGGATCCCGAAGGCGTCGAGCGGTTTCGGAGTCGGATGGTCGGGACGCTCGTCCTTCGCAAAGCTGGGCATCTCCCAGGTCGAGGGCAGCGTCTGCTCGGCGACCTTCGGCGGGCGGTTCGGGCGGCGCCAGCCCATGAAACAGGGCTCGTGCTTCCAGAGATAATGCGACCGGGTCAGAACCCCTCGGTCCTTCACCCAGATGATCTGCTGATGGACGAAGGCGCCCGCCTTTTCCCAGCAGGCTTCCAGCATCGCCTGACGGCGCGAGGCGTGCCAGCAGTACCAAGCGGCATCTTCGGTGATGGCTTCCGCCACGGCGGCGGCGATGAAGCCGTCGTAGAGTTCGGCCCCCTGGCTGCTGTCGTCCCAGGTCACGCCATAGGACTGGCTCCAATCCTTGTTGCGCGTCGGGTGGTTCGAGCCGTCGTAATCCACCAGATAAGGCGGGTCGGTCGCGAACAGGATCGCCCGCTCGCCATTCATCAGCCGGCGCACGTCGGCGTGGTTCGTGCTGTCCCCGCAGAGCAAGCGGTGATCCCCGAGGATCCAGAGATCGCCCGTGCGCGACGCCGGGTTGCGCGGCGGTTCCGGGATCACCACCGGTGGCACGGAGCCACCGGCGCCACCTTCTTCTTCCCCGCTCCCCTCCGGCACGAAGGCCAGCAGCTTGTCCAACTCGCCGTCAGAGAAGCCGACCAGAGACAGGTCGAAATCCTCGGCTAGGAGGTCATTCAATTCCGCCGACAGCAGCGCCTCATTCCAGGTCCCAAGTTCTGTCAGCCGGTTATCCGCGATGCGATAGGCCCGGCGCTGCGCCTCGGTCAGGTGCCCCAGCACGATCACCGGTGCCTCGGTCAGCCCCAGCTGCGTGGCGGCCAGCACCCGGCCGTGGCCGGCGATTAGCTCGCCGTCCTCGCCAACGAGGCAGGGCACGGTCCAGCCAAACTCGGCCATGCTGGCGGCGATCTTCGCCACCTGATCCGCGCCGTGCAGTTTCGCGTTCTTCGCATAGGGCTGCAGCCGCGCAAGCGGCCAGGACTCGATCCGCTCGGGGGCGAAGGCGAGGGTCATGTGATTGATCCTGTTGGAGATGTTGGGCGCAGCGGGGTGGACCCACATCGCGCCGGTGCTGTAGAAAACCGGCATGGAGGAGATCAGACACTCGCACCGGGCCGTTTATGAGGCCAATGCAGGGCACTGGGACACAACGCGGTCCCGCGTCCTGTTCGAAAAATACTGGCTTGATCGGCTGCTTGCCCATGTCCCGAAGGGCAGCGGCGTTCTAGACCTCGGTTGCGGCGCCGGAGAGCCTATCGCGCGCTACCTGATCGAACAGGGTCGTATCGTGACCGGCGTCGATTTCTCGCGCAACATGTTGGCGATTGCACGACGTCGCTTTCCGGACAAGCGTTGGATCGACGCCGACATGCGCGAGATCGAACTCCCCACGAAGTTCGCAGGCATCGTCGCCTGGGACAGTTTCTTCCACCTGACCAAAGACGAGCAGCGCGCCGTGATCCCGCGCCTCGCCCACCACATTGCACCGGGTGGCGCCCTCCTCGTGACTGTGGGGCCTGATGAAGCGGAAGTTGTCGGACGGGTCGGCAGTGGAGCCGTCTTTCATGCATCCCTGTCACCGGCGGAATACGCTGCGCGCCTCGATGCTGTCGGAATGGACGTCGAAAGCTTCGTTCCCAATGACGTGGGCTGTGGAGGCCATTCGGTGCTCCTGGCGATCAGACGAGACGAAAGGCACACACCAAAAGACCCGCTTCCGGGTTGATACACCTTCGCCAGAGGCAAGGTGCCCTCCCCGTGGATTCCCTTGGCTTTCAACTGGATTCCGGGGGCCAGAAAATCCACTTTGAAATCCACCCCCAGAGGACTCGCATCTGTTTGATTTTACGTCTCTTTCAGGCGCTACGAGGTCGACTCTGGATTCCGCTGGACTCCCAAAAAATCGAGCCTGACGCTAGCGAAGTTGCGCGCTGCGCCCCCCAGCATAGGAAGTGAACAGAAAGGAACCGTAAAATCAATGCCTTAGCGGAAGGCGGAGAGCGTTTTTCCGGCCATCCGGTCACCATTTGCACCCGAAAAACCGTCCTCTTTCACCCTTCGGAGAGCGTTTTCAGCAGGGCAAGCGGCGGGCATTTGACCCCCGCAAAACCACCCGTTCGAACCTCTCCCCACCACCGCTGGACCCCAACTGGATTCCCGACTGGACCCTGGGGTCCAGTGGGGCATCCACCCCAATGAGAACGGGGAGAGGCGTCTTCCGACGCACTCTCCCCATCATGCCTTCTGCATAGCACGGATATGTTGCACGTGTCGAAAAGAAAAGTGTTGCAATACTTTGGACTCACTTGGAGTTCAGGCGATCCCGCAACGCTTTTCCGGCCCTGAAGGCAGCCACGCACTTCTCGTCAACCTGGACGCTTTCCTGCGTGCGTGGGTTGCGCCCCAGGCGCGCTTTACGTCTGCGCACCGAGAAGGCGCCAAACCCACGAAGCTCCACCCGACCGCCACTCGAAAGAGCTTCCGTGATCGCATCGAACACGCTGTCGATAACCTTTTCCGCATCAGCGCGTGACAACCCCGGCGCTTCGGCTGCGACCTTGGCGGCCAATTCGCGTTTGAGCATTCGATCCCCTCCCGATTTCCAGAAGTCTCTGACACTTTTTTACGGCCTACAACGGCTTGGCGGCCATCAAGACCGCCAAGCCCGTTTGTGTCAACCAGCGTTCAGTCTTGCCGCGATCTTGGTCAGCGCCAGCTGCCAGCGCCGCCACGCCGTCGTGCGATCGCAGGCATGCTCGACGCAGATCTGCTTCCACGGCACGCGGGCCGCGCGGGCCCAGACCAGCTTGCGTTCAGCCTCCCCGATCCAGAGCACCCAGTCGAAGGTCTGCTCAAGCCTGGTGATTGCGGCGGCCGAGGGCCAGACCCGCATCGGCTCGGGCTCCATCGCAGCGATTTCGCGGGGCGTGCGCATGACCGCCGGCCAGGCGCTGAAATACCCGCGTGCCTTCACCGGCGGCAGCTTGCGCAGCGTGCGGAACGCTTCCTCGAAATGATCCGCCACGTCATCGGCGGTCCAGATGCGGTCAGCCATGGCGCACCTCCCTGCCCTTTTCCCGCGGCCCGTAAAGCTTGGCGCCCAACTGCTCGACCAATTCCCGCTCAGGCCAAGTCAGCCGCTGGTCCTCCACGTTGACTGCCAGAACGCCCTGCTCGTGCCAGCCGTCCCGCTTGACCTGCTCGGGGTCGCGGCGCTTGCCGCCATAGCCCCTGGGGGTGAAGCGCATGCCCATCACGCCAGCCCTCCTTTCGTCTCGATCGCCCAGAGCAGGAGCGCGATGGCGTCGGCCTCGTTGTCATCTGCGGGGCTGAAGCCGCGTGCCCGGGCGGCCGCCATCATGGCGTCCTTGTTCGCGTTGCCCTTGCCGGTGGCGTGGCGTTTGATGGTGCCGACGGGAACACCCTGATAGGGCACGCCACGCAACTCCGCCCAAGCTGTCAGCGTGGCCAACAGCCCCCCATAAACGTGCGCCGCGTCCGTGCCTGCGTGGCGGCGGACTTCCTCGAACCAGATCGCCCCGATCGGGCCGGACAGCCGGTCGATCTCGGTCAGCCAGTTGGTGAAGCGCAGGTAGCGCATGCCGCCGCCGTCATAGCGTCCGGGCTTGAAGCTGACCGTGCCGCTGGTAATCAGCCCGTCATGGCAGCGCAGCGCCCAGCCTGTGGTCGTGCCGAGATCGAGCGCCAGCACACAGCGCGGGGTGTTTTCGGGTTGGGTCATGCCGACCTCCTCTTCGCTTGGACGAGCGTGGCGGGAGGGCTGGCCGGTGAAGGCTGCGGTCTCGCCAGGCCCCGAAGGGTGGTCTGGTCATGTCAGGCGCGGGGCGAGCGGGCCGCCCGGGACTTCTTTCAATTCCTTCAACGGGGTCTCTTGAAAGAAGTTGGCCCCTAAGGTGTTGATCCCTATATATAATATAACTTCTTTCAATATTTCAATTATTTCATGAGGTACCTCATCCTTAATTTTAACCGCGCGCGCGAGGATACACACATACAGGGATCCTCTTGAAAGATTGAAAGAAGTGAAGGAAGTCAAAATGCCGTTTCTTTACAGTTACTTGACCCCAGACTTCTTTCAATTGAAGAAACCCCGTTTTTGAAGGAAGCCCCTGGATCACGTCAGCAACCGGTAGACCATGGCCCTGCGACCGCCGGTATCCAGCATGCCGGTGGTGATATCCCCACTCTCGATCAGGGTGAGCAGGATTTCATCCCGATCGCGAGATTTCAGCCACTGCGAGGCCCGGGTGATCTCGGATTTGGTGATGCCCTTGGCCCCTGACGCCCGGATGATCTCCTTCAGACGCTTCAGGTGCGCCTCGGTCTCGGTGTCCGCGACATGCCGCTCGACCGCTTCCATGGTGCGCTGTGCATAGTGCCGCACGAAGGTGATGGCCCATTCCGCCGCCGTAATCTCGATCTCGGGCCGGGTCGGATCACGCCCCACCGCCACGATCAGCGCAAGCTTCAGGGCATTTTCTCCGATACGGGCGAGGATCGCCGTGAAAGCCGTGCCCGCCGCCGCGCGCAATTCCTCCGTCAGCTCGATGCTGAGTTGGCGAAACCGGGCCCGGGCTTCCTCGGTCATGGGCACGATCATTGGGTTTACGGCGGTGTTCTGATCGGCGGTCTTGCCGGTCAGGTTACCCTTAGCGCCGCCCCCACCCGCCGCGATCAACTGCAGCCCATGGATGAGCGCTGGGGGTGCCTGCCGGATGCCTACGGCGATGTTCTCGTCGGGATAGTCCTCGTCGCTGGGCAGGATCAGGAAACGGGCCAGCGAGCCGTCCACCACGTTCGCCCCCTGCAGCGCGCCCCAGAAGTGCAAGGGCGTCGTGGTGCCATAGACGCAAAGGCAGGGCTGGTTGATATCGCGCCGCTCGTTGGTGCCGTCCCGGTTTGCGTATTCCGCGCCAAGGAAGATCCCGCCGGCCGAGGTGTAAAGCTCGGTCATGTTGTCGAGGATCTCGGTGATGTGGCGCGGGCTGCGCTTGCGATCTGCCGCTGCCGACAGGAACATGCCGAATTCGTCGATCTGGAACAGAATCGCGGGCTGGCGGTGCAGCGCGGTCAGCAGCCCCGCGCCGGATGCGATCTTGTTGCCGCCGAGATGATGGGCGAGCCCCGCCTCGAAGAAGGTCTCGTTGATGATCTCGCGCGCGTGGTTCTTGCCCGATCCGCTGTCCGCGATGCCCACGACATACAGGTTCGAGCGCAGATTGCCCTCCGTCCGGTAATTCCGCCCCATAAGCGCACCGATGGCACAGAGGCTGGCCCCCAGCGACAAGAGCGGCTGTGGGCGCCGGGCTGTGGTCAGCATGTAATCCGTCAGATCGCCCACCAACCCGTCAGGGATGGCCAGCGAGAACGGCGGTGCGGCTGGGGCCGGAGACGCCGCAGATGTTGTCACATCCAACCGTGCAAGCAGACCCGCCGCAGGATGATCCCCATTCTCCGGCAGGCTGCCATCCAGGCGGAGCTCGGGTTCAGGCTGCCAGCCGCGTTCCATTGCGAGATGGTAGATCGTGCCAGCCCCAATCCGGTCAGGCTTGAAGCTGGCCCAGGCCTTCATCGTGGTCGCGGGCACATCCTTGGTCGCCTGCGCTGACCAGTCAGCAAAGAGATCGGCCCCGGCCTCGCCGAGCGCCCCTTTCAGGGCCATGCCGACGCGCATCCAGCTATCGTAGTCGAGTTCTGCATTGGGCAGCCAGGCAAGCGCCGCCTCGATTGCCGGGAGAGTGCCAATCTGGCCGTGGCTGCGTGGAGCCTCCGCCGCTGGCGAAATAGCGGCTAGCCCGCGCTGACGCAGGTTTTCTGGCAGCAATGCATAGGCCTCGTCGAGAAACGCCACCGCTGCTTCGGCCGAGATTTCCGGCAGGTCTGTGATGTCGATATCCGCCAACCCCTCCTCGGGCCAAGTGTAGGGCGCGCCGGTGTCGGGGTGGATGGCATAGGCCAGGAACTGCTGCCCGAGGCAGAGCACCTCCAGCGGATGGCGCTTGATGCCACGGAAGGGCTCGGCAGTGCGATAGACCAGCATGCGCTTAGGTGCCCGGCCAATGCGCAAGGCGGGCGTATCGCCGAGACGTTCCCGGGCGAGCCGCTCGATCCGCAGAGCCAGTTCCGCGTCCTCGGTAATGTCGATATCCACCGCCGCCACGGCGCCACCGACAATCCCGATGCCGCAATCCGGCCAGCTTGCCCATGTGGCCACCTCGACCTCGGTGGTGCCGCGTTCCGCATGGCGGTTCCATTCCGGATAGTCCGCCCATGCCCCCCGCTGAAAGCGGCCGGGCTTTTTCGTGCCCGGGCCGATGGGCAGGATGGCATAACCATTGGTGACGAGCCGCGCGCCAAAGCGCGCCATGAAGGATGTGTCAGCCATTAGAAGGGCACCTCGGGGGTCATGGCGTCGAGGCGTTTGCGGTCCTTGGCCGCAAGCTCGCGCAGGTGGTCGCAATATCCGGTGACGACCGCATCGATGAAGCGGTCCCATTCGGTCCCGGTCAGGGTGGCGAGATCGGACTTGCCGATACTCTCGAGATACTCGCCGCCCATCTGACCGCCGACGGTCATCGCCTCGGCTTCGTTTGGGGTGGGATCGATCATGCCGTTCCTCCCATGGCAGATGTCCTGGCAGCTCCGGCTACAGAGGTGCTTGCGGCTGGCATCGCGCCGCGGGTCGGAGACGTGGAAATCCCGGTCGAACCAGCCAAACCCACGAGGTTGCCGGTGGCAGACGGCGCAGAGGCCGGGCTGGAGTGCGCGCATGGGTCAAACCTGTGGCCGGAGATTTCGACATAGCGGCCCGAGGGACGCACCGAGATTGCACTGGGACGTGCAAGACGCGTGGCCTGAGCGATCGCCTCATCGACGTTGAGCGGCACCGAGCAGCCCGGGGCGCGCTTGCGCCACCATTCAGCCGCCTTCTGGCGAGCATAGCCCTGATGCTCGACGCAGACCCATTCGCTGTAGGACTTGAGCCCGCAGTTGTAGGTCACCTTGAGCGAGGGGAGCCCGCCCAGCTTGTCGTGACGGCTGTAGGACACGCCATGAACCGGCAGCCATTGCGCCTTCGGCGACAGGACCGGCAGCGTGGCCGCCGTGGGGGCGATTTTCACCTCGCGGGCCGGGAACACATGGCCGCAATCCGGGCATTCCGTCGCTGAGAGCGCGATGATGCTCTCGCACATCGGGCAGACCTTGGTCGGGGCTTCACCACCGCCGCCGTCACCCGGCCGTTTGGGCCGCACCAGATCGATCGGCCCGTGGCGGCGGACATTGCCAGCGAAGTCGAGGACCAGGCAGTTCTCCTTTCCCGGCGCGAGGCGGGTGCCGCGGCCCACCATCTGCACATAGAGCCCTGCCGACTTGGTGGGGCGCAGGAGCGCGATCAGATCGACGGCGGGGGCGTTGAAGCCGGTTGTCAGCACGCCCATCGAAGCCAGCGCACGGATTTCGCCGCGCTTGAATGCGGCGATGATGGCATCGCGCTCCTCCTTCGGCGTGTCGCCAAAGATGGTGCGGCAGTTGATCCCCTGTCGACCAAATTCCTCGGCGACATGGCGGGCGTGCTCGACGCCGGAGCAGAAGGCCAGCCAGGAATTGCGCTCCCGCCCATGTTCGATGATCTCGGTGACCGCCGCGCGCGTGATGGCCTCCTTGTCGACCGCTGCCGCCAGATCGCGCTGGATGAAATCGCCCGCACGGGTGCCGACCTTCGAAACATCGAGGCGCGTGGCGGGCTGCTTCGACACGAGCGGGCTCAGATAGCCCGCGTCGATCAGATCGCGCACCGGGGCCTCGTAGGCGATGTCGGTGAAGAGCGCGTTCTTGCCCTCATGCAGCATGCCGCTGTCGAGACGGAAGGGCGTGGCGGTCAGCCCGATCACCTTGAGAGCGGGGTTGATCCGGGCCAGCCCGTCCAGAAACCGACGATACATGGTGCTGGAATTGCCGGGGATGAGATGGGCCTCATCGATCAGGACCAGATCGGTGTGGCCGACCTCCTGCGCGCGGCGGTGGATCGACTGGATGCCCGCAAAGAGGATGCGGGCCTGTGCCTCGCGCTTGCCCAATCCCGTCGAATAGATGCCTGCCGGGGCCTCGGGCCAGAGGCCGATCATCTCGGCATGGTTCTGGGCGATCAATTCGCGCACATGGGTCACGATCAGGATGCGCTGGTCGGGCCAGGCTTTCAGCACGCCCTCAATGAATGCGGCCATGACGAGGCTCTTGCCCCCGGCGGTCGGGATCACCACCAGCGGATTGCCTTTGTTGTTGTGGAAATAGCCGTAGATCGAGGTGATCGCGGCCTGTTGATAGGGGCGCAGGGTCAGCATGGCGCGGCCTCCGTCGTGCGGGCGTCGTTTGCCCAGGTGGAGCCATCGGCCATGCGGTAGGTGACGATATCGTCGCCCGCATCGATGACCGCGCCCGGGACGAGATCGGGGATGAAGAGATGGCGGGTGCAGGCCGCACGCTGCTCCGCAGGGGCCAGCATCCGGTCGTGGCGGGCGCAGTGCCAACCACCATCCACCGGCGTCGCATGCAGGCAGGACCGGCAGGTCACGGCCGCCCCACCGCCCTCATGACAGGCGGCATGGTGATCGCAGAACCGGCATTCGAACCAGGCCGGGTCCTCGCTGATCCGTGCGGGCGGATGCTGGGCGAAGATGACGCGCCCGGCCTTGTCCAGCAGGCGTTCTGCCATGGCGCTATCAGCCTCGATGCGCTCGATATGCAGCGCGTCGGTGTCCTTGCAGACCGCCACATAAAGCGCGCGGGTGATCCCCGTCAGATGCATGTAGATCTGCATCTGCGCGGCGTGCTGGGGCTTGGCCAGCACCACGCCCTTGGCGGTCAGCTCGCTGAAGCTCTTGACGCCATGGGTCTTGAACTCGAGCACATGCCAGGTTTTCGGCGCCTCGAGGAGGCCGAGGGCAACACCATCGAGCGACCCGCCGAAATGCCCGCCATGCGCTTCGACGCGGAACTGGCGGCCGGTTTCGGGATCCACCTCGAGCACCGTCGCGCCAGTCGCGCGCAGATTACGCACGAGACGGTCCTCTTCCAGCTGGCCGGTTTCAAAGAGGCGCAACAAGCGGCCAGAATGGCGCGCAGGTGTGACCCAGCGGAAATCATACCAGAGCGCGCGGGCGCAGGACTTGCCGATGATCGAGGCGCCGAGATGGTCGCGGAAACCATCGGCCTGGCGGGCCTCGTAATCGGCATAGATCGCCGTCAGCGTCGGCGTGGGGGCATCGGGAAGCTCGGCCATCACAGGCCCTCCCGTTCGCTGCGGGCCTGCGCTTCGGCCAGGATGCCATCCCAGGTTTCCGGATCATGGCGCTCGCGCAGGACGCCGATCAGCGCGTCCTTCAGCTTCTCGCGGCGGCGGCGGCCGGTGCTTTTGGCCAGCAGTTCCGCGCGTTCGCGGCTCAGATGCCGCAGCGCCGTGCGTGCCCGGTGAAACCAGTCCGGATCGATGGGTTTATGGCCCCGCTGCCGGGCCAGATCGGCCGTCGCGATCTGGGTGCGGATCTTGGCAATGGCGTCGTCGAGTTCGATCAACCGGCGCTGATCATCAGGCAAGCCGGGACTGATCACGGCCACAGGGGCCGCGTTGGTCATGTCGGTCATGGAATTATCCTCAGATTGCGGGAGGCACCGCCCCAGCCGTCACCAGCTCAGGGCGGCGCGGGATCTCAGCCCTTCTTGTTCCAGGGAGCAGACGCCATCTTGGGCGGGGCCGCGGATGTGGCGGGCGCAGCGGGGGCCGGCGTGGCAGCGCGGGCCACCGCGCCGCGTTCGGGCGGCAGGTAGGCGATGGCATTGCTCTCGCCGTAGCCATTCTTCGGCGGCTTGATCTTCACCTGGATCGTCATCGGGATCAGGTGCAGCTCCTCGCTGTCGCTGACATGCATCTTGCCGGTCGCGTGGCAGATGGCCGACAGCGTGCGCTGCGCGATCTCCACGGTGGTCGGGTTCGGGTTCACGAGGTTCAGCTGATCGAAGATCTTGCGACCCTTGTGCTCGCCCTCGAGGATGTCGAGCATCATCCAGAGGAACTGGCCCATGCCGTTGCGGGTGACGCGCATCTCGCTTTCGACGATCTGGGCGCGATATTTGCCGGCGGGCAGCAGCTCGTAGGCGGTGGTGGGCTCGACGCTGGTTGCGTCAAAGGACGTGTCGAAACGTGCCATGGTCTTGTCCTTTCAGGCGGATCATTCGGATTGGGGCATGGCCGCCATGAACTCGGCCCAGCTGAGGGGCAGCGTGTCCGGCAAGCCGTAACGGTTCTTGGCGAGGAAGGCGGGGCGCTCCTCGGTGTGCATGACGCGCGCACCGGACCCGAGCGCCCGGGTCACCTTCTTGTTGAAGCCGACATCGGATTTCGCGACGGAAATCTGATAGTTGGCGAAGAGCACGACGTCCGAATGCTCCTGCAGCAGCGCCGAGGCGCGGGTCTGCAGCTTGATCACATAGCGGTCGTAGGGCTCGTGCTCGGGGCTGTCGAAGCGCTTGATGTCGGTATGGGCAATCTGGATGACCGCCATACCCTTCTGGTCCCGGAGCGCATTCAGCTTGTCGAGATATTCGCGCCAGATATTCAGCGCTTCGCCATAGCCCTTGCCGAAGCCCGGCGTCTCGATGGAGGCCCAGCCGTTGCGGTTGCAGGCCTCGGCCCAGATCAGCGGCTCCAGCCAGTCGATGCTGTCGATGACCACCGTGCCGAAGTCGTGGTCCTCGGTCAGGAGCGCATCCAGGGCCCCGGCCACTTCTGCGTAACTCGTCGCCAGCGGAAAATGCGGCACCTGGAGTTTGCCGAGCCCGTCCTCGGTCATGATGAACACCGGCCGGTCGGCATCGGCCGCGAAGGTGGATTTGCCGACCCCGGCCACACCATGGATCAGGATGCGCGGCGGCGTCAGCGCAGAGGTCGTGCGCAGGGATGCGAGGGAAATCGCCATCAGAACTCTCCCGTGTCAGGTTTGTCGTTGGAAATTGCCGCAAGGACGGTCGTCCTTTCGCCGGTGACAGCCGCGTAGAGCGCATCCAGACGGTCGGCTTCATCGAGATACGCGAGGGCCTGAAGCCGCAGCGCGCGGCGCTTTTCATCGATCCGAGTGAGATCGGCCGCCGGATTGCCAGGGTTCTGAGAAAGCGTGGTCATTGCACAGCCTCCCCACCGGGCGCGGTGCCGCCCTTTGCTAGGATCGCATCCAGACACTCGCCGAAGCTCCAGTCCGGGTTTCCCTCCCAGAACTGACTGGCTTGCCGCAGAGCCTCGCGCCATTCGCGCAAAGCCGCACTATCATGGGCAATTTGCAGGTGGCGGATCTCGATGGCTCGCACGAATTCGGCGCGCGTCAGCTGGCGTGTGGACACCAGCGTCGTGCCTTCGAGATCCATGGCAACAGCCACCGGCAGTGAAAACGGCAGCTCGGCCTGCACGGGTGTGGCTGCCTGTTCTGCCCTGAGCTTCAGGCGGCGGGCACGGGTGTCGATGCGAGCGACAACGCCGTCAATACCGGCCAGATATTGGCCGTCCGCGTCGATATCGTCCCAGCGATTGACCGCCGCTTGCCGTTTGTTGATCGCGCGCCCCGCGATCACCTCGCCGACGATCTCGGCGACGACATCATTCAGTCGCATATGTCCCATTTTGGACCTCCTGTTCGTAAAGGGTGCTGAAGTCTGTGAGCCAGGCCGCCGCGCGCCGGATCGGCGCGGTATCGACGGCATGGCGAGACGCGGGTGGAACGCGGCGCACCGCCTCTGCGGGGCTTGGCTGTTCGTCGATGCGCTCGATGATCTCTTCGATCCGGCCGCAGATCGCGCGATCCTCTTGGGTCCCGAACACCGCGATCTGGCGGGCCCGCATTTCCGGCGTCAGCGGCGGCGGGCGGTTGCCCTCGAGACGGCGGATGCTTTCCTGAATGCGCTGCAGCCGGTCGAGCGAGCGTTGGAGCCGATCCTCTGCCGCACGGCGGACCGCGGAGCGCGTGGGTTCTTCACCGCGCTCGAGTTTCTCATCGAGGGTGCGGCGCACGATGCCGGGGTCAGCGGCTTCCGCGTCGCGCAGCAGGCGCGCGTCGTGGATCTGATCCCGGCGCAGGCCAAGGTCAGCGGCCGTCGCGGGAATACCGTTGCCGTCCACAACGGTTTTGGGACGCCCATCAGATGCCACCTCGCCACGCGCCTGTGCCGCATCATATTCATCAGCAAGGCGGCGCTTGGCAGCGGCCTCGATTTCCAGCGCATCGGCCTGGGCGCGATGGGCCGCCGCGATCAGATCATCATGCGCGGCTTTGGCCCGGCTCAGGCGAGCGGCGCGTTTGGCCGTGTCGTAGGCGAGCCCAGCGTATTCGCGCGCCTCGAGCACCTCGGCCGCCGTCTTGGCCCCGGCCAGCATGCTGGCCGCACGGTCGATCAGGCTTGGCAGATCGGAGGCGGTGGGTGAAATGGGAACAAGCTCGGTCATCACGTGGCCTCATTCGGCTCGAGCGTGATCTTCAGCATGCCCGTCTTGACCGTGCGTGCGGGCTCGAAGCCCTTGCGCCAGGCCTCGGGCAGCGCGCCATATTTGCGCTCGGAGACCGACAGCTTGGTGTCGATGAACTCCGCCGGGTCCTCGCCGCTGTTGGCGATGTTGGCGGCAATCTGTGCGAGCTTTTCCTGATCCCAATCGACGCGCTTGGGCAGATCGGCGACCACGGTGAAATCGCCATCTATAAGGCGGACCGTGCCGGTGTCCTTGCCACAGGCTTTTCGGGCCTCGGCTGCGCGCGTGGCGTAGCGCACCTCGAGCGCGGCGCTGAAGCGGGCGGTCGCGGCCTTCAGCTGCTTGGCCGCATGATCCAGTTCAGCCTGCAGGCAGGCCAGCAGCTCCACGGGCAACTGCGCCAGATCGCCTGTGGGCATGTTGAGCATGTCCTCAACGCGCGGGGCATTGTCGGGGTAAGTCATGGGATTTCCCTTTTTCGACGAATGGATCAGGCAGCCGCAGCGAGTTGCTTCACTGCGGCGCATCGGGCAGCGCCCTCTTGCGGGCGGGCGATGGCGAGATAGGCGAACCGATCAGGACCGAGGCGTTCCTGGACAAGATGGACGCGGCCCAGTTCGAAAAGCCGGTAGGCCGCATCAGCGGTGGCCCGCAGCCCCTCGAGTTCGGATCGGGCGAGTTTCGAGACATTGGCCGTCGTGTCGACCACCAGACATCCCGTGTGATAGGCAAGCCGCGCGCCGGGCTCGGCGACATCGACCCACGCTATCAGCGTGATTTCGGATACGGGGACGGCCATCACGCGACCCTCGCATGGCCGTGGCCTCCAGCCCGATGCAGCCGCTCTTTCTCGAAGGCCAGGATGTCATCGAGCCGGTAGACGATCCGGCCGCCGATTTTCATGTAGGCCGGCCCCTGGCCTGACCACCGCCAGCGCTCCAACGTGCGATGGGACAAGGTCCAGCGCCGCGCCAGCTCTTTTTGGGTGAAGCAGATCTTCTCTTGCATCGTCGTCTCCAGGTCTGTGCCTGAAGCCAGAATGCGAAACTCGGCTCTGGGATGTCGTCAGGACCGTCGGGGGATGCGGAGGGGGATCACCATTGCGCGGGAAACATGGCCGAAAATGCAGAGAGGGGGATCACCATCCCCCTCCATCCCCCAGCCGATCCCCTTTCCGTCCCCCTTTTGCAGGGGGCGCCGCGCGGTCAGTCGATGTTGAGCCGATAGTTCCCGCGCCGATCGGACCGGATCAGATCGCGCCAGTTGTCCTTGGACTTGAACACATCCGACATCCGCAGGCTTTTCGAGCGCGCCTCCGACAGGATGGATTTCCCGTTCTGCCAGGGCTGGCCCGCCTGCGCACCACGATGCAGAGCCTGCACGACCGCGGCCTGAATCGGGCCCAGTTGAAACCGATGGCCGTTGCAACGCACTTCCGAATAGTCACGCGAAGCGATGAAGGTCCGGTCTTCGATCTGTCTGCCCGCAGAGAACCCTGACTTGATTTCATAACGGTCGCGCTCGGCACGCCGCATCAGAAGATCCCCGATCACCACATAGTGCGGCTCCACCTCGCCCCAGAGCGTCACATATCCCGCATCGGGCGCGCGGAAGTCGCTCAGACGAGCCTCGCCGGACCGAAACAGATGAAAGACATCACAGGCATGCAGATCGACCACCCCGCTGAAATACTGCCGATCGAACGGGATCCGGAACGGCCGCCCCTGCCCGTCCTCTTCGTAATCGCCGAACTCCAGAGGAAGGCCGAACACGCGAATCGAAAGCCGCAGCTCATCATTCTCCGCAAGGTAAACCAGATCGTCCTCGGTAATGTGCCACCGGCTGAGGATCTCCGGGATCGTGAAATACGCCTTCTCGATCTGCATTTTCGTCCGATTCCCCCCGCGAAAATGTTCTGACTTCGTTCTAGCCTCTTGACGTTCCCGGATCAATCCAATCTTATCCAATCATATCCACATCCATCTGGGGATAAGATGACCGATCACCACACGCTTGCAGACCGCCTGCAGGCCCGCGCCAACCAGCTCGGGCTCAACCCCGCGCATGTCGCCGAAATGGCCGGTGTGAACCGGTCCTTCGTCTATGACATCCTGCGCGGTCGCTCGACGCGGCCGGGGCTCGACCGCCTGGCCGAGGTCGCACGCGTCCTGAAGGTCGATCTGGATTGGCTGATCCACGGAATTGGCGGGGTCGAAGGGGACTCGCCCTTCATCGAAAACCCTGACGACAGCTTCGTCGCGATCACCCATGCGGGCGTGCGCCCTTCGATGGGCGGTGGCGCCGTCGTCCTGGACGAGCAGGAAGCCTCCGGTCGCGCCTATCACTTCCGGCGATCCTGGATCAAACACCGCCTCCAGGCGTCGCCGTCACAATTGCGGATCATGACCGTCGAAGGCGACAGCATGGAACCGACCCTGCTCAATGGCGATACGGTCCTCGTCGACATGACGAAGCGCGCGCCCAATCCGCCGGGCATCTTCGTACTCGACGACGGCATGGGGCTGGTCGCCAAACGCCTGCAGCATGTGCCGAACAGCGACCCGCCCGCCGTGCGGGTCATATCCGACAACAAGCACTACCCCGCGTATGAACGGACCGCCGAAGAGATTAATATCATCGGGCGGATTCGCTGGTTTGCACGGGAGGTTTGAACAGTGACCCACGTCATCATTCGCGGCAGCAATGGCCGTCGCCACGAGGTGGACTTTGAGGATGCTGAAATCACCGTCGAGGTGCATGCCAACGACACAGCCGTAGAGCTGATGATCGAGGCAGTGGACGAAGATCAACCGTGGCAGAAGAAGCGGTTCGCGTTGCTCAATCTGCCCAGATCTGCCTTTGACAAGGCCATGGCGGAGCAGGCGCGCTCGCGCAGCGCGTCGCTCAAAGCGGTCGAGTGACCCAGCCCGCTCCGGTGACCGAGGTTCTCGCGGGCCTTGTGGAGCGCGTGACGTTTCACAACCCCGAGAATGGCTTTTGCGTGCTCCGCGTGAAAGCGCGCGGTCACCGAGATCTGGTGACCACCGTCGGGCATGCGGCGATAATTTCTGCCGGAGAATGGATCACCGCCTCGGGTCTGTGGATCAATGATCGCAACCACGGCCTGCAGTTCAAGGCGCATTTCCTGAGAACATCTGCGCCCTCCACGGTTGACGGCATCGAGAAATATCTCGGATCCGGCATGATCCGCGGAATTGGCCCGGTCTACGCGAAGCGGCTGGTGAAGATGTTTGGCAAGGACGTCTTCGACATCATCGAGGCGGCACCCGAGCGGCTGCGCGAGGTCGCCGGCATCGGACCGATGCGCGCCGCGAAGATTACCGCAGGATGGGCCGATCAAAAGGTGATCCGCGAAATCATGGTGTTCCTGCATCAGAATGGCGTGGGAACCGCCCGGGCCGTTCGGATCTTCAAGACCTATGGCACCGATGCCGTGCAGGTCATGAGCGAAAACCCCTACCGGCTGGCCAAGGACATCCGCGGCATCGGCTTCCGCACAGCGGATACGATCGCGGAAAAGGTCGGCATCGAGAAAACCGCCATGATCCGCGTGCGTGCGGGGATTTCCTTCGCGCTGACCGAGGCCATGGGGAACGGGCAATGCGGCCTGCCCCGGGCGGAACTGATCGGCCTGGCGGGAAAGCTTCTCGAGGTCGCGCCTCCGCTGATCGAGAGCGCCCTCATCGAGGAACTCGCTGATGAAACCGTCACGGCGGATCGCGTGGGGGATGCGGACTGCATCTTCCTGACCGGACTGTACGTCGCCGAACGCGGAATCGCCGAGCAACTGAAACGCATCCGCGCTGGTCGCTTGCCATGGCAAGAGATCGACGCCGACAAGGCCCTTCCCTGGATCGAGCAGAAGACCGGCATGACGCTCGCTGCCAGCCAGGCCGAGGCAATCCGCCTGGCACTTCGATCCAAGACCATGGTGATCACCGGCGGTCCGGGCGTCGGCAAGACAACCATCGTGAATTCGATCCTTCGCATTCTGGCCGCGAAAGGCGTCAGGCTCCTGCTCTGTGCGCCTACCGGGCGGGCATCCAAGCGGATGACCGAAGCCACCGGCATGGAGGCCAAGACCATCCATCGGCTGCTGGAATTCGACCCGAAGGCCTTCGGCTTCAAGCGCAATGAGGAAAACCCACTCGACTGCGATCTGCTGGTGATCGACGAAAGCTCGATGGTCGATGTATTGCTGATGCAGTCGCTGCTGAAGGCTGTCCCCAACAATGCCGCCCTTCTGATCGTCGGCGACATCGACCAGCTGCCATCGGTCGGCCCCGGGCAGGTCCTCGCGGACATCATCAGCTCTGACGCTTTGCCGGTGGTACGGCTCACCGAGGTCTTCCGGCAGGCAGCACAGAGCAAGATCATCACGACGGCGCATGCGATCAACGCAGGGCGCATGCCGGATCTGGCGCCACCGGATGCCGAGGCGGATTTCTACTTCGTGCCAGCAGCCGACCCGGAACAGGCGGTGCCACGGATTGTCGAATTGGTTGCCAGGCGCATCCCGCGCCGCTTCGGCCTTGATCCGATCAAGGACATCCAGGTGCTTTGCCCGATGAACCGGGGCGGAGTTGGCGCCCGCTCCCTCAACATCGAGTTGCAGGCGGCATTGAACCCCGCCGGGGGGAAAAAGGTGGAGCGCTTCGGCTGGACCTTTGCCCCCGGCGACAAGGTCATGCAGATCGAGAATGACTACGACAAGGACGTCTACAACGGCGACATCGGCATGATCGAGGATGTCGATCTCGACGAGGGCGAAGTTGCCGTGGATTTTGACGGCCGGACGGTGACCTTCCTCTTTGGCGAACTCGACACGCTGGTCCCCGCCTATGCGGCCACCATCCACAAGAGCCAAGGCTCCGAATACCCCGCCGTGGTAATCCCCGTAATGACGCAGCATTACGCCATGCTGCAGCGAAACCTGATCTACACAGGGGTCACGCGGGGCAAGAAGCTCGTCGTGCTTGTCGGGCAAAAGAAAGCCGTGGCAATCGCGGTCAGGAATGTATCGGGACGACGGCGTTGGTCGAAGCTCAATGAATGGTTGGCCTGAGGGGCCACCTATCACTGAGCGTAAGCCGGCAAACACGCCCATCTACGCTGCGCCCCGCAGACACCCATCAAGCCTCTGTTTTAACTTGAATATCAGCGCCGCTTGGAGCCCAGATGGGCCACCAACTCGAAAGGCGCTCCCATGCTCGACATGCTGTCCACCCCGGTTTCGGGGCCCAATCCTTTATGCCCTGACAAGATGTCTGCCCGCGCAAGGTTGGAGGAACTTGGTCGCATTCTCGCCGCTGGCGTCGTTCGCCTGAACGCGGCGAAGTCCAGTTCTTTATCTGCCGCCGACGGAGACAGTTTCGTGGACTTCCCGCCCCGCAAGAGCGGTGGTCATCGTGTGAAACGTATCCGCATCGGAGGAATTCATGCGCAAAACCAATAAGCTACCCGATGGTCGCAAGGCCCCGGATCAGGCACGAGACCAGACCGTCCTCTCTAGCCTTGCCGCCCTGAAGGTCATGTCAGTCAAAGAGCTGAAAGCCGAATGGGAAAAACTTATCGGGACATCCGCTCCGAACAACAGCCGAGCCTTCCTCGAATTCCGCATTGCCTACCGGATCCAGGAATTGGCATATGGCGGGCCCGATCGTGACACGCGGCGGATGCTGGACCTTCTGGCCGACGAGGTGGAGGGGCACAGCAAGCGCAAGCACCAGATCATCGACCCTCGCAATCCGGTCATCGGCACTCGGCTCATTCGCGAGTGGGACGGCAAGGAGCACACCGTCACCGTGCTGAAAGACGGGTTCGACTGGCAGGGGCGCAAGTTCAAGTCGCTCTCCGCCGTCGCCCGCGAAATCACCGGCACCCGCTGGAACGGGTACCGCTTTTTTGGCCTGCGCGAGCGCAAGCGGGAGGAAGCATGATGCAAATGGACGCACGCCCGAACCGCCGCCTGCGCTGCGCCATCTACACCCGCAAGTCGAGCGAGGAAGGGCTCGACATGGAATTCAACAGCCTCGACGCGCAGCGGGAGGCCTGCGAGGCCTATATCGCCAGCCAGAAGTCTGAGGGCTGGGCACTGGTTCGCGATCAATATGACGATGGCGGCATCTCAGGTGGCACGTTGGAGCGCCCAGGGCTGAAGCAGTTGCTGGCCGACATTGAAGACGGGCTGGTGGATGTGGTCGTCGTCTACAAGATAGACCGTCTCTCGCGCGCTCTGATGGACTTTTCCAAGCTGGTCGAGGTGTTCGACCGCAACGGCGTGACCTTCGTCTCGGTTACGCAATCCTTCAACACCACCACCTCGATGGGGCGGCTGACACTGAACATCCTGCTGTCCTTCGCTCAGTTCGAGCGCGAGGTCATCGGGGAACGCATCCGCGACAAGGTGGCAGCCTCGCGCAAGCGCGGCATCTGGATGGGCGGCTACGTGCCCCTCGGCTACGATGTCCAAGATCGCAAGCTGGTGGTGAACGAGGCCGAGGCAGCTTCCGTGCGGCGGATTTTCCAGCGGTTCATCGATCTGGGCTCCGCCACCGTGCTGGCGCGCGAACTGCGCGGCGAAGGCTTCCGCAACAAGCAGGGCACGCTGATCGACAAGGGCTACCTGTACCGGCTGCTGAACAACCGCGTGTATCGGGGCGAGGCCTTGCACAAGGGCAAAGCTTACCCCGGCGAGCATGATGCCATCGTCGATGAGGACCTTTGGGACCGTGTGCACGCCATCCTTCAGGAAAGCCCCCGCAAGCGGGCCAACAACAGCCGCGCACAAACGCCAGCGCTGCTGAAGGGGCTGATCTTCGGCGAAAATGGCGCGGCCATGACGCCGACCAGTACGAAGAAAGGGGCCAAGCTCTACCGCTACTATGTGTCCATGGACGTGATCCGGAACCGCGAGACCGGCGAGGAGACCGCGCCGATGCGCCTCGCCGCCGGAATGGTCGAGGACGCGGTCGTGACCGAAGTTCGGCGCATCCTGCAAACGCCGGAGGTCGTCACGCAGGTCTTGGCCGCACTGAAACGCGATGGAGGCGGAGCATCTGTGGCGGATGCCATCGCTGCCCTGCACGAGTTCAACGCCCTATGGTCGCAACTCTTCCCGGCTGAACAGGCGCGGATCATCCAGTTGCTGGTGCGCCGCATCATGGTCACGACCGCCGGGCTGGAGGTCGACATTCGCCGCGAAGGCATCGCGGGCGTCATCCGCGAGATGGTCGCGCCGCGCAGAATGGAGGCTGCGGAATGATCAAGCCAGACGATACGATCCGCGTGCTGATTCCCCTGACGATGCGCAAGAAGAACGGGCGGCCGAAGATCCTGCCGCCCGCCGACTACCGCCCCAGCGAGGATCAGACCCAAGATCCGCACATCCTGCGCGCAATCGGCCGGGCATGGAGCTGGCGGCGGCGCATTGAGGCCGGTGAGTTCGCCACCATTCAGGAACTGGCCGAGGCTGTTGGGCTTGCGGAACGCCATGTCAGCCGCCAACTGCGGTTGGCCTATCTCGCGCCGGAGGTGCTCAAGCGGCTGACCTGCGGCCGCGAGGGCTCAGCGGTCAGCCTGTACGATCTGTGTTTTCTGGCAGGGCAGGCTTGGGAGGAGCAGAAAACGACAATCAGCCAGGCATAGAAGCCATCAAGTTAGCTCACCTTTCGAGAGAACCGGAGATTTGCTCCCATATCCCCAAACACTGAGCAGATACCGCTCCAGGAATTGACAGCCACTAAAACAACTGTCCCTGTACCGGCGGAAGTTGCTGTGGGACTATACTGTCGCGCAAACGAGTCATTCGTCCATAATCATCCCGACTTCTCAAGACGATCAACCTACTAAGGCCACTTTGATCACATTTGAGCAGCGAGGTTTTCTCTTGTGGCGTTCCATCAGCAAGTAGCAGATTGCCCTGCACCTTTGGCTCGAGGCGTGCAACGTCTTGATCTGTTGGATAGGGGATAGCCAGCCAACGGCCATAGTCAATGGATGCACGAGAAGCATGCAAACTGCCGCCAGTCACGTCTGATTGAACCATTACGACGCCCTGTGCCAACCCTGCCTGAATACGATCACGTTTCACAAAGTTGGTTGGCAAAGGCTCTTGGCCAAAGCGGTACTCTGTTACTAGCGCTCCTCCAGATTCAATAATTCGTTGCGCAAGCTTCTTATGCCGCGAGGGAGCTACCGTTTGAAGTCCGTGAGCCATTACAGCAACCGTGTGCCCACCTGCATCAAGTGCAGCCTCGTGAGCAATCGCATCGCACCCGATCGCAAGCCCACTAACCACACTCCAACCCTCACCAACAAAAAAACCAGTGAGGCGTTGGGCGATAATCCTTCCATGATCGGTAGGTTCGCGCGTTCCAATAATTGCTACAGACTTCTCGGGTGAGCTTGCTAGTCGCCCCTTAACAAAAAGTATCCGCGGATCATCTCGCGTCTCTGCAAGCAGCCTCGGGTAGTCCGTGTCGGCCGACGATATGACACGTGCTCCAGCGGCATGAGCGAGTTGGATTTGCCTGTCCGCTGCACTGCTTGCCTCCAGCCAAGCATCAGAGCTGGTACCAGCCGCAATGTTGCGGGGGAGATGAGAGCTGAGCTCGTCTTTGGGCAGTTTCTCAAAACCATGCAGTGCCGCGATTCGACGAAGCGCCGCAGGGCCAACGCCCTTCAGCATAGACAGAGCCAACAGGGCACGCGTTTTGTGAGAGACTTCAGTCATAGAGCACATTGCCAATGTTCATGGAGACCGCAAGCCGTGTCACTTCACCGGATCCTGCGTCGGTCAGGAGCTTACCAGCATATATCAAACTGGCACCTGTCGTACACACGTCATCTATCACCAGAACCATTCTCCGCGGCCTAACTGTCGCGGGTTTAAGAACGTAAAGGTGATCCCTAACGTTCTCAAAACGATCATTCGCACTCAAGTGAAGCTTGTGGTTGGATCGCACCCCATCTTTGTATGCCAGAAGCTCGGGCTCAAATGAAATCCGCCCAGAACCCGGAAAAGCGTTCTTGAGCACATAGGCATTCAATTGGCGGAGTAAATTTTCCAGTCGCGGAGTCCGTCCAGGTCTATGAGGCACGACGGAGACCACCAAATTTCCGAAAACAGCCAGTGCCGGGTACTTCGTCTGAATGAAACCACAGATGCTCTGCAGCCATTCTTCGGGGAATGTTTCAGATTCTTTGTTTTCATGAATGCTTTTCGACAGTGCATGCCACTTCTCTCGCTCGGAAATTGAATCGTATCCAGCAAAGGAGCGACCACAGCAATACACCGGATAGGAAGTTGTATCTTGAGAAATTGCTTTTGGTATGAATTTTCCTACTCGGTCATACCTACGCGAGCGCCCAACGATCTTTGCTCCAGAAAGCAAGCGCTCCAAATCAGGCTGAAATTCTGGCAAATTACTTAAAACACTCAATATTTGATCTGGGCTATTGATGATCGCATCGGGGACGCGCGCGAGAGAATTCCAGTTGTCGTTTGTGCGTTTGCGGGCCCAGGTGGTCGCATCGAGCACGACCGCAACGCCAGCGTTATACGCGGCCCGGACATCGCTGTCCTGATCTCCAACCATCAGAACATGATCTAGTCTCTCAAGTTCGAAGGCATCCATCGCTTGATGAATTCCAATGCCGTAGGGTTTGGTTTTCTTCACATCCTCAAATGCTAAAATTACATCCCAGTTGAAACCCGGGTAGGCTTTCTCAAGAACTGTTTCAGCATAAGAACGTGGCGACCTTGTAAAGATACCAAGCTTTAAATCTGGAAAGTCTTTGCGTATCTTCTTGAGAAGACTGATCGTGTACACTTCCCTACCGTTTCGCGATTCAAAAGCCAAGGAGACCTTTTTCCGATACGCGGCGGTATCAATATTTTTCCCAGATTCGCGAACCTCTTTAAGGTCTTCAGTCCGCACGAGTGTGTCGTCCAAGTCAAAAAGGCATAGATTAAACACTGAGTACATCCATTGGCTGCTATGTAGGGTGAGCCTGCCACAACCCATAGATGACTGTCTAGCCAGAGCGCGACACGCAGGCCCCTTGGTGCAGTTTAACTTCCCGCAGCCGCCTTTCTGCTCACTGCAGGTGTGCCAAATACGCAGCGGGGGTTAACGACACGTGGGCATCAAGCGGAGGGTGAAGTTCGAACGCCTTCGGCTCGCGTGAGAAATTCCACAGTCGGAAGAGGCACCATTCCGACCGGCGCTCCTCGGCCACGGCCAGCTCGTTTCGGGTGATATGAAAGGGCGTGCGCTCCCAACCGTTCGTCGTTTTCACCTCGATCAGGCGCGTGCGACCGTCTGGTGCGAAGCTGGCGATGTCATAGCCCGCGCCATCTCCGTCCTCTTCAGACACCCAGCGGACCTTACGCGCCAGGTCATCCCGGCCGGCGGATCGCAGAGCGGTCCGCTCGTGCACGAGGACCCGCTCCTCGCCCGCACGACCGAGGGCCCGGTTGCGCTCGTCGCGCCCCGCCACGTCGAATTTGCGGGCGATGTGCAGCATGTGCTCCAGTTCCTGCGGCGGCGGCTGGTTCGAAAGCGTGGGCGGCGGCCCGAGATAGATCTGCGCTGCCTCGATTAGGCCAGTGAAGCGTGGCAGTCCAGGTTGACGCCCGAGCCAGGCCGGGTTCAGCGCCAGCCACCGCGCCACGGCATCCACCAACGTCATCTGGAAGTTGAACGCAGGCTTGTAACCGGGGATCCAGTCCTCGCCGAGACCTTTAAGAACCGCGCTTATATTCTGGTGCTTGAACTCAATGGAGCCCTCGGACCGGTCATTCAGCTGCAGCAGCAGCGCGCGACGGTGCTCAGCCTTGTTGTAAGGACGCCCCGCGATGTCGTCTGCCAACATCGCGAAGTAATCCGCGACGATCAGATCGTTTTCTTTATCCGCCCAGGCTCCGTTCGACATGGCGCCAGGCTAGGTGCCTCGACACTATTTGTCACCAATTGCTTCGCGCAACCTTACGAGGTTTTGCGCTGTGAAACGCCGCCTTCGGGTGTCTCTGTTCGTACCGAGAGCACACGAACCCGCTTTAACTGCGGCGCATTTCGATTTCGCCAACATACTGAAATCACGTGATCTTTTGAACCCGTCTCGATTTTGGTGAAGGGCGGATGGAAAGAGACGCGGGGCGTTCAGAGACCGATTTCGGTCAAAACGCCAGTCTCCGAAAGTCGGATGGCCTCGCTAAACCCCTTTGAAACAAAAAGAAAAAAGGCCCCATCAGGGACCTCATCTCGGGTTTGCGATGTGTAAGTGGCGGAGGGGCCGGGACCGGTGTCGAACGTTCTCTGGCAACATTTGTTACGCTTATCACGAAGGCGCCCGACCTTCAGCGCACTTGCTCTTCGGAGAGAGCGGCGTCCAAACTTCTTTGGATATCCTTACGGCGCATCAGTAACCAAACAGAAAAGGTCGCGCAAACTGGCACCAGGAATGCAACAGCCATCCCCACGCCGATCCACTCTGCCAGAACACCAAGAAACAGTGCGCCGACAGCAGGCGCAATACGGATCACCATCGCGTAGCTGCTCATGATTCGGCCACGCAGGGATTCTTCAACCACCAGTTGGATAGTGGTCTGCGTCCCGATACCTGCGGACGTGACAGCAAATCCTGTAAACAGCATTGCTGTCATTCCAATCGGTAACAAGGTTGCGTCTGGCACATTTAGCGGGGGGACCAGCACCAGCGCCAGCGTCCCTGCGGCTGCGAGAATGCCGTTGATCCCAATCATGGGGATCACATGGCTCAGCCCACTCAAACCGGCGAACCAAATACCACCCAGCATGGCACCGATCCCCATCGCCGAGGTGAGGAGCGTCAATGTCCCCGGACCGCCCAAGTACATCTGCTCGGCGATGGCTGGTAGCAATTCTGCCACCGGGCGAATTGTGATACCCACGCAAGCCGCCTGCAAGAACAGTGGCAACACGCCGCCCCGCCCGACCAGATAACGCAACCCTACGAGCGCGTCGGCCACCATGCGCGCGCTCGCCCGCTCGACCTCACGCCGCCCGGTCAGTCCCCGCAACTGCTGAAAGAAGACCGCAGCAAGCACGATATTCAGGACAAAGGTGGGGCCGACCCCACCAGCAACTATTATCCCTCCGCCTAGCATTGGCCCTATGAATCGTGCGATGTTGAACGAGATGGCGTTGATCGCCACCGCTGGCGCAACGTCCTCCCTTTCCACCAGTTCCGGTACTATGGTTAGACGTACCGGCTGTGTGAGCGATGTGACGATACCCTGGGCTAGGGTCAGCGCCGCCAGCGGCCAGATGCTGAGCAGCCCGGCATAGAAAGTCAGCGCTGTAAGCGCGCTGACGAATATGGCTGCAACCATCATGCGCCGCAGCAGGACAATCCGATCCATTCGATCGGCCATTACCCCGGCAACCGGCGCGCAGATGATTGCCGGGATCAGATCAGCGAACGCAAGGATACCAAGCCAAATGGCCGACTGCGTCAATTCCCAGGCCAGCCAGCCAGTCGACAACCGGATCATCCACATGCCGGATGACACGGCCAGATTGCCGACTGTATACCGGCCGTAGGGCGTACCGATGAGAATGTGCCGCAGGCGCATGGCGCTGGACGAAAAGCTCATTGCCCGATGGTCCGCCGCGCCACGCCCGTACTCATGGGTGCCGCCTTTGGCGTTTGCGCCGATACGTGCTCCAGACGACCCAAAGCAACAGAAGGATCGTGATCGCCATAATTGTTCCGCTGGTGGGACGTGTGAAGAACACTGTCGCATCGCCGCGTGATATTATCATCGCGCGCCGGAAATGTTCTTCCATCATCGGACCCAGAACAAATCCCAACAGTAAAGGCGTAACCGGGAATCCCAGAACACGCAGCAAATAACCGAGCGCGCCAATGCTCAGGACCAGCCAGATTTCGAATATCGAGTTGTTCACACTGTAGACCCCGAGGCACACGAACATTACTATCGCCGGGTACATGTAATTGTAGGGTATGCGGAGCAGAGAAACCCACAATCCGATCAGCGGGACAGAGAGGATCAAAAGAATGAGATTGCCTGTCCAGAAGCTCATGACGAGCCCCCAAAACATCTCGGGATGCCGGTCAAGCATTGCTGGGCCGGGCGTAATCCCGTGGATGATCAACACGCCCAGCAGCAGCGCCATTGTCGCGCTGCCGGGAATGCCAAGGGTTAAAGTGGGAATGAACGCTGTCTGATCTGCGGCGTTGTTGGCGGCCTCAGGGCCGCAAATGCCCTCGATCGCTCCTTTCCCGAACCGGCCTGGTTCATCTGCCATGTTCTTTTCCAGAGCGTAGGACATGAACGATGCAGCCGTCGGTCCTGCTCCGGGCAGGACACCGAAAAATGCCCCAATTCCGGTACCACGAAGGATCGGCTTCCAGGAACGACGAAAGTCATCACGACTCGGAACCATGGAACGAAGCGAAACCGACAAGACCTCTCGTCGGCTGGAATAGCGGGCAGTGGCAATGACCTCGGCCACTCCAAAAAGCCCCATTGCCAAGGGCACCAGCCCGATCCCGTCTTGAAGGTGTAGTGATCCAAAGGTCATTCGGGCCTCGCCGGTATACATATCCATGCCGACGACGCCCAAAAGGATCCCGAACACAACCATCGCGAGCCCCTTGAGAGGCGAGCCGTCGGTGATCGTGGAGGCAGCAACAAGGCCAAGCACCATGAGCGCGAAAAACTCTGGCGAACGAAATTTTATCGCGAAATCCGCGATGACCGGCGAACTGATCATCATCAGGACAATCGAAATGCTGGCCGCAGTGAACGACGCGACAGCAGTCATCAACAATGCCACGCCAGCGCGGCCTTGCTGTGACATCGGGTAACCGTCGAGGCAAACGACCGCGGACGACGGTGTACCCGGCAGGTTCAACAGGATCGACGCAATCGACCCCCCGTATGCGGTGCCGTAGAATATGCCCGCCAGCATGATTAGAGCGCTCGTCGGCTCCATGTAGAATGTGTAGGGAAACAGCAGCGAAATCGCCGCCAAGGCCCCTATCCCAGGGATCACCCCCACGACCATGCCCAAGAGGCAGCCAACAAAGCAATACCACAGGTTCGCCCATGTCATCGCCGTGTCGAGACCAAGCAGGGCGCTGCTTGCGATAGAACTCAGTTGCTCCATGGAGTCACTTCCTCACAATGGCCAGCGTAGGATCGGCAATTGAACGCCAAGTCCGACAATGAAGACGGCGATCGCGATGGTACTAACACCTGCGGCAGTCAGGACGCCGGCAAGAAGCGTGTTTGGCCTGCTTGCGGTGAGTGCTACAAAGACCAGCAGCACCGAAGCCGGCAGCAGGCCAAATAGCGGGAGAACCAGCGCGAAGCCCGCCATCGAGGCCAGAATTGCGGCAAATGCGCCAAGGTCGATACTGATGCTTACCCGCTCGGACCTCGATCCGAAGATCGCTATCGCCGAACCCAGGCCAAGAAGGCAAAGCCCGAGGGACAGCGGAAAAAACCCCGGCCCCATGTTACCAGGCGTACCGATATTGTAGCTTGTTGCCGCATGGACAGAGGCTGCCAGCCCAACGGCAGCAACACAAATGCCGCCGATCAGATCCTGTCTTGCATTGACGCGCATTGTGCACTCCTAGTTATGCTGGACGATGCTGATGTCGCCCAAGGACCATCGGCTCCAGCCTGCCGCGTTTCCCCAAATTTCGCTGCCGCATGGACCGGTTTTTTCCAACATGGGCGCGACTTGAGTATCTGACTCAAGGAAATTGTCGGGGAAAGGCATCGGAAGCGCCGGAACCACCGCGCCGTCTGGCATGATTACGCCGCGCGAGAAGGTGCCCCGCTCCACGAAATGCGGATCGGTCAATGCCTCGGCGACGTTGCGCACCCTCTCGACACAGACGTCGTGACCATCGAACATCGCTTCCAGCTCGGCTGCGGTATGGCTGGCCAAGCACCGGGCAACACCCATTCTTGCAGCCACAGGGTCCACATTCTCATCGCAAAGTTCATGGGGCAACCCGATCAGACGACAGAACGTCTGCCAGAACTTTTCCTCAAGGGGCGCAACGGCAAAGGCAACGCTATCGGACGACATATAGACGCCATAACGCGCAGATCCGCCGGTATGCCGGCCGCGACCTGGTGGCGGAGGGTCGCCACCGTCCAAAACGGGAGCCAAGGCGCGCGCCATCCAGGGAAAGAGATTTTCGGTCATGGAAATGTCCAGCTGCGCACCCAGACCCGAGCGTTGGCGTCGAAGCAACGCAGTCAGAATGGCAATGACCGCCGAAAGCGATCCACCACCGATATCGGCGATCTGCCCTGGAGGAAGCGTTGGCAGACCGTCGCCATCGGCAGTGAGCCGCAGCATTCCAGCCCGTGCCAGATAGGTCAGGTCATGGCCCGCTCGTTGCGCCAATGGTCCGCGCTGTCCAAACCCAGTGATCGAGCAATATACAAGGCCGGGATTGTCAGCCTTCAACGCGTCATATCCCAGCCCCAGCCGCGACATGACGCCCGGCCGGAACTGCTCGACAAGCACATCGGCCTCGACGGCTAACGCCCTTACCATCTCGAGCTCAGCGGGATCCTTGAGATCGGCCACAAGGCCGGTTTTCCCCTTATTTAGCAGAGAGAATTGCAGGCTTTGCCCTGCTCGCTGAGGCCGGTTCGCACGGCTGGGATCACCCGTCGGACGTTCAACCTTGACCACACGCGCCCCTGCTTCGGCCATGTAGAGCGTGGCCAACGGTCCCGGCAGCAACGTTGTGAAGTCGAGTACCCTCAGATCGTTCAGCGGCTGCACGCGCTGGCCCTCACTTCTGCTTGTGACCGGTCTGGAACGCGCTGATACCGGCTCGCCATTCATTGTCAGCAAGGCAGCGGTCGATTGCGAGCAATTCGTATGCCTGACCTGTGCGCAAATCGCTTTCCATGCCCACGTCGATGCAACGTTTGGCAAGCTGCACTGACAGCGGGAATGCCTTGAGGATCATGGTGACGTATTCCTGTACGGCATCCTCAAGCTGGTCGTGCGGCACAAGTCGATTGATCAAGCCGACACGCAGCGCTTCCTCTGCGCCCATCGTGCGGCCGGTGAAGAGCAGATCCTTGGCAATCGCCTTGCCTGCAATGCGCGGCAGCCGCTGGCTGGCGCCGACCGAGCCCCATACCGACTCGGGATACCGGAACGACACGCGTTCGGAGCCGATGATGAAATCGCACGCGGTCGAAATCTCGCATCCGGATCCGACGATGGGGCCTTGGCCCACTGCGATGCAGGGCTTGGGACAGTACTGGATGGCGTCGTATGCTGCGAACGAAATCAGGCGTCGCTTGCGCAGCCAAGCTTCGCTCACGCCGGCCCTTTCCTTGAGGTCGGCACCGGCGCAAAACACACTGCCCGCACCGCGTATAAGCACCACTCGCACACTTTCGTCTTCTTCGACAGCATTGACCGCAGCATAAAGATCCAGCGCAAGCTGCATGTTGACCGCGTTGCGCTGTTCCGGCCGGTTGAGCGTGATCGTCCCGACACCGCCAGCAATCTCAACCAAGACTGTTTCAAGTTCCATCGTCATCAGATCGCTCCTTCTTCGCGCAATTTTCCAATTTCTTCTTCTGACAGGCCGAGCATCTCGTGCAGAACGCTGTCGGTGTGCTCGCCCAGAAGCGGCGGTCGCTCGAAACCTGCCGGGTCAAAACCGCTGAATTTGAACGGAAGACTCAGGCCGGGGAATTTTCCGACCTCCGGGTGATCGAATTCGGTCACCAGGCCTCGTTCGCTGACGTGGCGGTCATGGATCACCTCCTCCACATCCAGAACCGGACCGCAGGGAACCTTTTCCGCGATGCAGGCATCCACAAGGGCATCACGTTCCCATTTCCGGATTTCCGCGCGCAGGCGATCCATCACCTCATCGCGGTGCTCCAGTCGGCCGGCATTTTCGGCGATCCGCGCGTCGAGACCCCATTCGGTAATGCCAAGCAGCCGGCAGAGTGGCGCCCAGTGCTGATCATTGCAGGTGATCTGCACCCAGCCGCCATCCCCGCATTCGAACGCGGCTGACGGAACCCGACCCAGATGCTCGGTGCCCATGCGTTGTGGCACTTCGCCCAGTGCGAAATACCGCGCGGCGGCAATGGTCAGCAGGCTGACCTGGCCATCGAACATGGAGAAGTCGATATAGGCGCCCTTGCCGCTGGACTTGCGGCCCAAGACGCCTGAGAGGATGGCGATGGCTGCCCACAGACCTGACGACAGATCCGCGACCGGGAGCCCCGCCTTACAGGGGGCTCCGCCTTGTTCGCCAGTCAAACTGACCATGCCGGTCATTGCCTGAAAAACGGTATCGTATCCGCGCCGCTTGGCGTAGGGCCCGGTCTGCCCGAAACCGGTGACCGATACATAGACCAATCCAGGATTCACCTTGCTCAGACTGTCATAGTCCAGCCCGTATCGGGCCAACGTGCCTACGGTAAAGTTCTCGACCACGACGTCGGCCTTTGCAGCGAGTAGCTGAACGATGTCCGCCGCTTTTGGATTGCGAAGGTTCATCGTCACCGATTCCTTCGAACGATTGGCGGAGAAGAAATACGCGCTGCGCCCCTTGTAGATAGGCTCATAGTATCGGATCTCGTCCCCGACGCCCGGCTGTTCCACCTTGATTACCCGCGCGCCAAGTTCGGCGAGGATCATGGTCGCGAAAGGTGCTGCGAGAACCCGGGACAGATCCAGAATGGTAATGCCTTCGAGCGGCTTCATACCGTCTTCCTTATATTGTAGCCCCGCATGATGATGTTGGCGTCCCGCGCAACTTCCAGCGCCGGAAGAAGCGGCATCCCGGCGACACGGTGGAACAGACGCTTTGTCGCCATCACGGCATCGGGGCTAGCAGCGGCAAGCATGGCCGCGATCTGCATAGCTCCATCCAACAGGGCGTCATCGGGCAGCACACGGTTTACAAGCCCAAGCTCAAGTGCGCGGGCGGCCGGGATATGCTCACCCATCATTACAAGTTCGAATGCCGCCTTGCGCCCGACAAGTCGCACGAGGTTCGCTAGGACGATGGCGGGAACCGCGCCTCGCTTGACCTCCGGGTAACCAAGCTTCGCGCTCTCGGCGATCAACGACATGTCCCCCGCCACGGCCAAGCCGCAGCCGCCACCCATTGCTACGCCGTTGACTGCGCAGATAACGGGCTTGTCGGTCGTGACGAAGCTTGCGTGCAGACGCATCGTCAGGTCGCCCCGCATCTTGATTTCGCGCGGGTTGTCGGCCGACAGGTGCTGGAATTCAGTTACGTCCGCGCCAGCGCAGAAACCCCGTCCAGCGCCCGTCAGCACGATCACGCGAACGGCCGGGTCAGCGTCGGCGGCCTTGATCTCGGACAAGAGAGTGCGCGTCAGTTCGGTATTCAACGCGTTGAGCTTTTCCGGCCGGTTCATGGTCAATAGCCGAACACCATCATTGTCGGCGCGCAGAACGGTATCACTCATGATCAAGCTCCTTCAGAGTATCCAGCCCGGACCGCGCAACCATTCCCCGCAAGGGGCGGCCAAGCAGACGTTCGCAATATTGGGCTGTTGGAATGAGGTTTTTCAGGTCAATCCCTGTGGAAATGCCCATCGACTCGAACATCGCAACAAGGTCTTCGGTGCAGACATTTCCGGTGTATCCTTCGCCGTAGTCGATCCTGGTTGGATGACCGCCGACACCACCAAATGCGCTGTCAAAGTGGCGGACCCCGGCGTCATAAGCCGCCACGCAATTGGCAAGTCCGCGCCCGCGCGTGTCATGGAAATGTGCGATGAAGGTAACGTGTGGCAGCTCGGACCTCAGCATTCCGAACAGATCGCTGACACTGCGCGGATCACCTCTCCCCACCGTGTCGCCGATCGCCACATGATCAACGCCAAGGTCGGCCATTCGGCGCGCATCATCGATCACAACGTCGGGTGCGACCCTGCCTTCGAAGGGGCAGCCCCATGCAACCGAGACGGTTCCCACCATCACGAACCTGTCCCGGCCTAGCCGCGCCATCTCGGCGACCAAGCCCCATTGGTCGGCCCTGCTTCGTTTCAGGTTAGTCAGGCTATGGGATTCGCTGGCCGAGACGAGAAGGCTGATCTCCTCCGGCCCATTTCCAGCGTCTTGCGCGCGCATGGCACGTTCTACGGCTTTGACGTTCGGACAGGTCGCCTTGAACCGCACACCAGAGCGATGACGGACACCGGCCAGAACCTCGTCGGCATCGGCGAACTGTGGAACATATTTCGGGTGCGAATAAGATGTTGCCTCGACACGGGGAAAGCCCAGATCCGCGAACCTGTTGATCGCTTCAATTTTTTGCGCAGTGGTCAGGGCCAAGGTTTCATGCTGCAAACCATCGCGCGCGAAACACTCGCACAGGATTACCGGATCTGACGCCGTTCGAAGTTCGGATGTCATGTCTCTGTCCTCGCGTACCACGCCGGCAAGCGCTTCTCGCGGAACGCGGTCATGCCTTCGGCTGCTTCTGCCGATGATCGCTGCGCGGCGACCAGTTCGTTGATTCCGACCATGTGGGATGAATCCAGCGGACCGTGAGCAAATCGGTCCAGCATGACTTTCGTGGCCGCAAGCGCCCCTGGTGCACCGCGCCGCAGGGCATCGAGCAAACTCGCAAGCCTGTCTTCCAGGCGCGCTGGCCTCACGATCTCGGACACGAGTCCCAACTGCAGCAACCGCTCCGCCCCTTGCGGCTCGCCCGAAAGCGCAATTTGCCGCGCCGCACGCAATCCGATTGCCTGTGCCAAGAGAGGAGCAACGAAGCCTGGGATCAGCCCGTTTCTGACCTGCGTCAACGAAACTGAAAGGCGGGAAGTGGCAAGCACGAAGTCACAGGCTGCCAACAAGCCCACACCGGCCGCAAAGGCTGGGCCGTCGACGACTGCAATGGTCGGCCTGGAACAGCGCGCCAAACGCAGGATCGCGTCCGTGAGCGCAATCACGTCGTCACGGCCTGCGGCTGCACCCTGAGCCTGCACCTCGGAAGCGGCCTTGAGGTCGATCCCTGCACAGAAAACCGGCCCCTCTGCGCGAAGGCAGACGATGCTCACTGCCGGATCGGCTTCGGACCTTTCGATCGCCGACGCAAGCCCGGCAATCATCGCCCCATCCAATGCGTTGCGCTTTGCCGGCCGTGCAAGAGTGATGAACATGACGCCCGTCGCCGCCAGTTCGCAGTGAAGGCCTGGGGTCTCGCCGCTCATAAGCCCAGTACCCGTTTGGCGATGATGTTGAGTTGGATTTCGTTCGTGCCCCCGTAGATCGTCGTTGCCCGTGTCGCGAGGAACGGAGTCAGCACGTCGACCGTTTGCCCGTCGATCTCTTGTGCCCCACTCAGCGTTCCACGGTCGCCGAGCAACCGCACCAGCGCCTCGGTCAGTGCTTGCTCGGTCTCTGTCGCCCAGATTTTCAGGACCGAAGCCTCGGGACCCGGCGCATTCCCGCCGGCAAGTGCGTCAGCCGCCTTGCGATACAACGCAGACAGGTCCTCGACATCCCGTGTGAACCCGATGATGCGATCGCGAACCAACGGATCCCCATCCAGACGGAGCCCGCGCGCCACCCGGATCAGACGCCCCAAAGCCATCTGCGAGTTTCGCGGTGCGCCAACGCGCAACCGCTCAAAGCCGAGAACCGCCCGCGATACCGCCCATCCGTCATTCAATGCGCCGACTACGTTGGACAAGGGCGCGCGCACATTCTCGAAGAATACCTCGCAGAACTCCACGTGGCCGGCGATGTTGCGGATTGGCCGGATCGTCACGCCCGGCTGGCGCAAGTCGATCAGCACAAAGCTTATGCCATCGCGCCCGGGTCGGGATGGGTCAGTGCGCACCAGCGCATACATGTGGTTCGCCTCGTGGGCGAGCGTGGTCCAGATCTTCTGACCGTTGATCACCAGTTCGTCACCGTCGATCCGCGCTTCCGTGCGAAGACTGGCAAGGTCGGATCCGGCGTTCGGCTCGGAATAGCCTTGACACCATATATGTTCGCCCGACAGCACCTTTGGCAAATACGTCTGACGCTGTTCGTCGGTGCCGAGCGCGATAAGAATCGATCCGACGTTGTTGATCCCGTGATCCAGCAACCTCGGGGCGCCGACCCGCTCCATTTCCTCATAGTATATCAGGTGCTTAGACGGCCCGAGACCCATACCGCCAAATGCTCTGGGCCAACCTGGCGCAAGCCAGCCGCGAGCCGACAGAAAAAGGGTCCAGTCCTTCAGTTCCGCCCATCCGAGACGGTTCGGGCGGAACCGGATAGCTTCGGGAACGTGGGCGGAAAAGAAGGCGGCTGCATGTGTTCGAAAAGTTTCGTCGCCAATGCTGTTCCAGTCTTCCGGTTCTTCTCCAGGTTCGGCGATGCGGCCAGTCGCGACAGGAGGAGCGGCATCATAGGGGCGGATGCGCCGATGATGTTCGGCCGTGGTGCCTAGCCACGCCGACAGCACCAGCGCGCGCTTCAGGTAAAGGCCGATATCGCATTCATCAGTGAACCCAATGGCGCCATGCAGTTGAATTGCCTGCCGGGTTATATCCAGACCCGCGTCGTTGGCGCGCGCCTTGGTCCTACTCGACCAATCGACCAGCGCCATTGCATCGGAGCGCGCCGCGGTAAGCGCATTTTCGAGCACGCCTCGCGCGATTTCGAGTTGGACATACAGGCGCCCCGCGCGATGCTGGAGTGCCTGAAACGCCGAGATCGGCTTTCCAAATGCAGTTCGGGTTTTCAGATAGGTCAGGGTTATGTCGAGTGCAGCCGCCATCACCCCAGCCAACTCGGCTGAAACTACGATTGCCGCGCTATCCAGTGCCTGGCGTACTGCCCGCTCCGCCGGGGCGCCGCTGACAAGAATGTCCGTTGCGTCGATCGCGACGCGATCAAGCGTCAGTCTGCCCGTCGGGCTGCCATCAGCACGCCAGTCGTGGGTCAGCGTCACACCCTCGGACTCGGGTCGCACCCGGATCAGGGTCGCGCCGTCCGGACCATTGGCGAGAACCACGAAAACGCCTGCCGCCCAAGCCCCTGCCACAAAGTTCTTCTCTCCCGACAACCGCAAACGGCCATCGTCATCCGGCTTCAGTAGCGTGCTTCCCTCAAACGGGCTGCAAAATGACGTCGCTTCCTCTTGCCAGGCCAAGGCAGCCGGACATTCCCCACCTGAAATCCCGCTCAGGATCTCCGCGCGCAGCTTCGTGTTCTCGCCCCCCAGAACGGCAAGCGGAGCCATGACGGCAAGCGGAACCAGCGCCTCACCGAGCAAGCCGCGACCAAGTTCCTCTGCAATTGCAGAAGCAGCAGTCAAATCCAGTCCTAGCCCACCGTGTTCGGTCGGAATCAGGGTTGCGAACCAACCCAGCTCTGCCATTTCGGGCAGACGTGCCGCATCCGTCCACGGCAATTGGTTGCGGCCCTCTCGGAGTCTTGTGTGATTGATCCGCGCCTCGACAAAGCGGCGCGCGCTGTCCCGAACAAGTTCCAGCATTTCCACATCAAGCATGGGTAACCTCTACCGCTGTGCTCAGCAGAGCGTCGGCTATGGTCACACCGCGCCCCTTTGAGTGAACGATCACCGGGTTGAACTCGATCTCCGTGATCTCTGGACTTTCCTGCATCAACCGCGACAGCCGCAGCACCACGTCGGCTAGCGCCTCGACATCCGAAGGCTCGGTGCCACGCGGTCCCTGCAACAGCTTCAGCCCCTTCAGGCGCGATACCATGTCCAAAGCTTCGCGCGGGCCGATCGGGGTCGGCTCGAACACCGTGTCGCGCATTACTTCAACAAAGATCCCGCCGACGCCCAACATGACAATCGGGCCGAAATCCACATCCCGAATGGCACCAACAACCATCTCGACGCCAGGTTCAGCCATCTTCTGGACCTGCAAACCCTCGATCCGAGCATCGGGCGCGGCACGAGCGACATTCGAAAGAACACGCTCGCAAGCCGACCGGAGCATTTCGGCATCAAGCAGGTTCAGCGCAACACCGCCCGCCTCGGTCTTGTGCGGGATGTCGGGCGACACGATCTTGACGGCGACCGGATAGCCCATGTCGGCGGCCGCCTCGACCGCCGCAGCACAATCCGCGACCACTGCATCTCGAACTAACGGGAAGCCCATGGATACTAGCGAGTCTGCACCAACGGCTGGTCTCGTCGATGCGCTCACATGATCCTGGTCGAAGGTCCGTTCTGCCCAACGCTGCCGGAACCGCCGATAATCGTTGAGCGCCCGAATAGCATGAGCCACGCCCTGGAACGAGTAGTTGCGAATGCCAAGTTCTGCCAGAACCTCGATATTTCCTGCGTCGGGCAATGTCTGCGACACAAAGAACACCGGCTTGCCGAGTTCAGCCAACGCAGATTCAATCTGGGGGCGAAACAGAGCGATCCGCCCAACAGGCGCAAGGGAAAAGATCAGCACGACAGAGTCGAATTGCTCGGCCGTTGCGAGCATCCGGAGCACACTGGCAAGCGTAACGCCACGATCGTCGACAATACTGGCAGTCACATCAATCGGATTCACCGCCGCGCCCGACTCTGGAATGATCGCGGTGATCTTGTCATGCAGAGCGGTGTCGAGTGGCGGCAGATCCAGCCCCTGCTGCGAGCAAAGGTCGGCCACCCATGCACCTGTGCCCCCAGTGCCGGTAAGCACACAGACCCGTCCGCCCGCGGGATGCAACGGCTGGCAGAAACCGGCGGCGATCGAAATCATCTCGTCCGGGTCTGACACGCGAATGACGCCGTAACGACAGAACACCGCATCATAAGCTGTTTCGGTTCCGGTCAGATGACCGGTATGAGACACCGCAGCCCGCTGCGATGCGGCCGACCGTCCAACCTTCATCACGATCAGAGGGACGCCGGCATCCGCGGCACTGGTAGCGACGCGAGCAAACTCCCTACTGTTTTTGAACCCCTCGATGAACAAGAGGATAGCCGTGCTGTTTCCCTCGGCGATCAAGTACTCAACGATGCTCAAGGCATCGACATCGCATTCGTTGCCCGTTGCCACAACATGGCGAACCGGCAGGTGCATCAGTCGCGCGCGGCTATAGAGGCCAAACCCCAACCCGCCGCTGTGCGAAACGATGCTGAGCCCCTTCTTGTCGCCCAAAGCCTTTGTCGCGGCGCCTTCCTCTTGCTCGACCACAATACTGAAATTGGCCGCAATACCTTCGGCGACATTGTAAATGCCCTCTGTATTCGGGCCCAGGATGCGCATGCCGGTCCTACCAGCAATTTCGGCCATGACCTCGTGCAACGGCGCTTGATCCCCGCCCGAAGCGGACGCAGAACTGTAAACCACCGCAGCCCGAACCCCAGCCGCAGCGCAATCCTCCAGAATCGCGGGCACGAACTCGGCCGCTACGGCAATCATCGCCAGATCGACCGGTTCGGGGACATCACGGATCGAGGCGAAGGCGGGCATGCCCTGAACCTCGGAATGAGAGGGATTGACCGGAAAGATCCGTCCACGGAATCCGCCAACCACGAGCGTGCGCAGAACCTTGCCCCTAATACGCGTTATGTCCGACGACGCCCCGATTACCGCGACACTGCGCGGCGAGAACAGCGCCTCCAGGCCTGCCGCGCCCTCCTGCGCCCGATTGCCACTGCTCATTGGCATGAGCCCTCCCCCTGCGCTGTCGCATGATCCAACATGCTTATTGCTAGTAGAATGTTTTCTGACTGTATAGTATTTTTTTCATCCTACCGTACGAGACTTGATCGAAAATGGAAAAGACAATGATGCCGGACACCAGCCCTTTCAATGACTTGCTTGGAATTCACCTCACCGAATGGAGCGATGGCCATGCCATGGCGGAAATGTACGTCACACCTCAGCACATGAATCGCAGCGGCTGGCTGCATGGCGGGGCGCTTTGCACATTGCTCGACACAGTCTGCTCCCGCGCCGGCTGCTGGTCTCCGACTGGAAAGCGAATTCGGTCGTCAACGATCAGCCTGACCATCAACTTCAGTCGGGCAACGCAGGCCGGCCTTCTGACGGCGGTCGGCACACTGCGACGCGGCGCGGGTTCGAGCATCTTCAGTGCAACCGGTGAAGTGCTAGATGCCGAAGGTCGGTTAATCGCGCTGGCGCAAGGGACGTTCAAGTATCGCCCCGGACATACGCCAAAAGACGCCATTGACTGAACGGTATGGCGGGGCCTTGCAGACCCCGCCACATACGGCTCATCCGCGCAGAAGACCAGCAAACTCTGCAACGCGCTTGAAGCTCTCGGTTTCGTTTCGAACCTTGGACCAAAGCTCGTCCAACCCCATCGGAGATGGGCTTGTGCCCCTGGTGGCGTAGATTTCGGCGATTTCGGGTGACCGCAGGATCTCGTTGATCGTCGTGTTGAGCTTCTCCAGAATCTCTCTGGGGGTCGCCGCCGGAGCGAACATTGCCCACCATGACGCCACATCATAATCGAAGCCCGCTTCGCGCATGGTCGGCGCATCAGGGGCATCTGCAGGCTTTCCATCTGACGTATAAGCGAGAAGCCGCACGGACCCGTCGGCAAGCTGTGCGGATGCACTTGGGTGCGTCGTGATAATCATCTGCACGTCACCGCCGAGAACTCCCAGCATGGCAGAGCCGATACCATCATAAGGCACATGCTGCACGGTGCTTCCGACAACCATATTGAAGTACTCCGAGGCAAAATGAGTCGAACTCCCGATGCCTGCGGTTGCGTAGAACATGTCACCGTCGCTTTCCTGCGCCATACGGACGAGATCCTCGATGGTCTGCGCAGGTGAATCCTTGGGCACCATGATTAGGAACGGCGACTGGCACAGCATCGCCACGGGCGCAAAAGCATCCAGCGTATAGGTCGTGTTTTGCACGATCTGAGACGTAACGAAGGAGGCGGTCGTGGACAGGATCGTGTGGCCATCAGGCGCGGCATCGGCGACTTCGGTCGTACCAATAACCGAACCAGCACCGCCCAAGTTGGATACCACGAATGGTTGACCCAGACTCTCGGTCAGGCGGCTTAGCACTGGCAGTGTCACGGCGTCTGTGCTGCCCCCAGGGCCGAACGGCACCACAACACGCACCGCTTGCGCAGGGTATCCCTGGGCAAACGCAACTCTTGGCAGGGTCAGCGCGGCGAGAGCTGAGGCACTGAACGTCCGACGCGAGATCTTGATCATTGGTATTCCTCCCCTTGATGGTCCGTCGCTTCGGGCGGACGCAATTGAAATCAGACCTTTAGCGAGAGTCGCTTCGTCATGCACATGCCTCGTAAGGTCTGGCGGCCGCCACGTGGTCCCCGGGCAGCTGAACCCATTTGACATTTTTTCGACTGTTGCGTCAATATATTGACTAACTATGTGCAAAATCGGTCTTGCTATCAGCGATTCTATCGCAATTGGCTGGACCCGTGACGCCCGATCGGCAACAAGGCGCAATCGATGCTGGATGCCGGACCGCAACAACAGGAGAGGTGATGTGTTGGTGAAACGATCAGGGCGCTTCCGAGAGACCGCAAGTAACGCAGAATCCGTTAACCCGTTCGACAAGGAAAACCAACGGCACAGAAAGCGCGCGACCTTGTTGAACGAAGCACTTCGAATGATACATGAGCGAGGAGCGGCCTCGATTTCACTTGATGATCTGGCTTCAAACTTAGAAATAAGCAAGGGAACTGTCTATTATTACTTTAAGAGTAAAGATGAATTACTTTTTGAGTGCTACTCCATATCGTTCGACATCTGGGAAAAATCGCTCGATACAGCGCAATCCGTTGGGAAGATGGGTGCTGAAAAGATCGAGATCTTCCTGCGCGCTTATCTGTCCGAAGGTCTGGGCACGCTTCATGTCGTCAGCTATCTGCGTGACCAAAGCGCGCTGCACGGTGACTATCGGGACGAGGCCGAGACCCGCCGCCAAGAGTTGCGGAACCGGATGCGCGCGCTAATTGAAGAAGGAAATGCCGACGGGTCGCTCGGGGGAGCAGACCCCTCAATCAGCGCAACGATCCTCGGCGCGTCAATCACTTGGCTGCTGCGCGCGTATCAACCAGACGGCGCGCAGACCAAGGTCGAGTATATAGAAAATGCGATTTCAGTTATGCTGAACGGTCTTCGCTGCCGCTGATTGTTTGGGTCCGACGTATTCCACGACGCCGAAACTCTGAACGAAGTATCGACCCGCAGGCAGGGTTCTCCATTGCAGACCGCGCGGCGCGGACCTTTGGTGTTTGGCTGGATCCGACGCTATGCGGCGAGGTCATCTGGCGCTTACCCCCGGATGTCGGCAACCGAGC
>NZ_JBKFEY010000022.1:0-42469 GCF_046507575.1 Pontitalea aquivivens
TCGTATTGTTCGCGGTGCAGCAGTGGCCCTGCTGACCAGTGGCTTCGTTACTGGCGCTGCGATGGCGCAAGACGTGACCCACAAGGTCGGTTCGACGCCCTCGGGCGTTCCCTTCACCTTCCTGGATGTGAAGACCAACCAGATCGATGGGGTGATGGTCGACATCATCCGGGCGATTGGCGAAGATCAGGGTTTCAAGCCGGAAGTCGAAGCGACGCAATGGAGCGCGTTGATTCCCTCGTTGACCAGCGGAAAGATCGACATCATTGCCGCCGCCATGTATGCGACCGAGGAACGCGCCAAGGTCGTAACGTTCACTGACACCGTTTACACCTATGGCGAGGGCCTTTTCGTCAAGAGCGACGATGCCGGCAGCTACAAGAGCCTGGATGATCTTGCGGGCAAGACCGCCGGTGTTCAGGTCGGAACCGCTTATGTCGAACCGCTCAAGGCCAGTGGGAAATTTGCGGATGTGAAGGTCTATGACACCATTGCCGATATCATGCGCGATGTGGCGCTTGGGCGGATTGATGTCGGTTTCGGGGACCGGCCAATCGTGGCCTATCAGCTGTCCCAGAGCGCGTCCGACGTGCGCCTTGTTCCGGAATACGAAAGCCAGGTGACGGGCAACGTTGCGATCGCAGTTCGTCAGGATGACACGGATCTTCTTGCCAGGATCAACGCAGGCCTTGCCAACATCAAGGCCTCGGGGACGCTTGACGAAATCATCGCGAAATGGGGTATCAACTGACCCCGCATCGGGGCGGCGCAGCTTTGCGCTGCCCCTTTCGGCATGAACTATTTCCGCAGGAGGTTGAATGACGGGGTTTTTCGCTAAGGCGGGTGATTATCTGCCGATCCTGATGGATGGTGTGTTCCTGACGCTGATCGTCACGTTCTTCTCGGTCATCCTCAGCACGGTTCTGGGTTTCGTCTGGGCCATCATGATGTGGTCACGGATCCCGGTTCTGGCGGGCATCAGTCGGACGTTCATCACAGTCATTCGCGGTATCCCGATCATCGTGCAGCTGTTCTACATCTACTTCGTCATGCCTGAAGTCGGGCTCAATCTCACCGCCGTGCAGGCCGGGATCATCGGGCTGGGCATCGCCTATTCTGCGTATCAGGCAGAGAATTTCCGCGCAGGGATTGAGGCGATCGACCGCGGGCAGATTGAAGCCGCCCATTCGATCGGCATGACCGATAGCCTGGTGATGCGACGGGTCATCATGCCACAGGCCGTCCGGATCGTCCTGCCGCCGTTCGGCAACACGATCATCATGATGCTGAAGGATTCCTCGCTCGTCTCGACCATCACGGTTGCGGAACTGACCCGACAGGGCCAGCTCATCGCGGCCTCGACGTTCGACAACATGACCGTCTTCACCCTGGTTGCATTCATCTACCTTGCCCTGAGCCTTCCGCTCACCTTCCTGACCCGGCATCTTGAACGGAGGTATTCCCAGTCATGATTTCAGTTCAGGACATCTACAAATCCTTCGGATCGCTCGAGGTGATCAAAGGGGTCAGCTTCGACGTTGCCAAGGGTGAGGTCGTCTGCATCATCGGACCGTCAGGATCGGGGAAATCCACCATTCTGCGCTGCATCAATGGCCTCGAGACGTATAACCGTGGCGCGATCACGATCGAGGGGGCAAAAGTCGACCCCGAGGATCGTTCGATCGTCGACATCCGAACGCAGGTCTCGATGGTTTTCCAGCGCTTCAATCTGTTCCCGCATCGAACCGCGCTGGAAAACGTCATGGAAGGCCCGGTTTTCGTCAAGGGCGTGAAGCGTTCCGAAGCGCGCGATCAAGCGGCAGAGCTGTTGGAAAAGGTCGGCCTGGCGGGCAAGTTCGATACGCGCCCGGGTCAGCTGTCGGGCGGACAGCAACAGCGCGTTGCCATCGCGCGCGCGCTGGCGATGCGGCCGAAAGCCATTTTGTTCGATGAACCGACCTCGGCCCTGGACCCCGAACTTGTAGGTGAGGTTCTCTCTGTCATGCGCGATGTCGCCTCGGAAGGCATGACGATGGTTGTCGTGACCCATGAAATGGGCTTCGCCAAGGCCGTGGCCGATCGGGTCTTGTTCCTGGAATCCGGGACAATCGTCGAACAGGGATCCCCTGATGAGGTGTTGCGCAATCCGCAGCATCCGCGCACGCAGGACTTTCTGCATCGGGTGATCCATCCAATGGATTGATGTCCAGGTGCAAGAAGCGGCCGGGGCCTGCCGGCCTCGTCATGCTGTCAGGACGAATTTTACCGGGTCGCTCAGCGGCCCGAAGTTTCCCGCCGGTCCGATGATCGTGCCGACATCTGGCCCCGGATTGCACAGTGCCGCAAGCGCACCGCCGCACGTCCGCCAAAGGCGCCAATGCTGTCGGCCCGGGCCATCCTTTGGCCGCTTGTGCCGATCGTCATGAACCAGCATAGATTGTGCCGGGCGACAATGAACATGGGTCCAGCCTGCGGCAGGCGCTGGCCGGTGCGCGGTGCGCGCTTGCCGCGAACGGCGCGCTCATGCACCCCGAACTGCCCGCCGGACAGGAGACCGACATGGCCGCGATCATCTTTGACCTCGATGGAACGCTTGTGGACAGCGTGCCCGACATTCACGCCGCGGTGAACCGGATGCTGGCGGACCATGGCGATGCCCCGATGGGCGTCGCGCAGGTGCGCAGCTTCATCGGCAACGGGGTTCCGGCCCTGATCGGCAAGGTGATGGCCGCACGGGGCGAGAACCCCGGCGATGCCGCGCGCCATGCCGGACGCGAAGCCTGTTTCATGCGCCACTACCTGGCCGCCCCGACCGAACTGGGCGCCCTGTTCCCCGGTGTTGTCGCCGCGCTGGATGCGCTGGCCGCGGCAGGGCACCGGCTGGGGGTCTGCACGAACAAGCCGGTGGAACCTGCCCGCGCCATCCTGCGCGATCTTGACCTTGCCGATCGTCTGCCGGTCGTGATCGGGGGCGACAGCCTGCCCGTGCGCAAGCCCGAACCGGCCCCCCTTCTGGCCGCCGCCGAGGCGCTGGGCGGCACGCCGGTCATCTATGTGGGGGACAGCGAGGTCGACGCCGAAACCGCGCAGCGGGCTGGCCTGCCGTTTTTGCTGTTTTCCGGCGGCTATCGCAGGATGCCTGTCGCAGAGCTTCCGAATGACGGGGTGTTCGACGCGTTCCCGGACCTGCCCGGTCTGGTTGCAAGGTTTCGTTGAAGCCCTGCGGTGGCCCGGCCCCGGTTCACCGGAACCCGGGGGACAGCCGGGATCTTTCAGCCGGGCCACCATGCGCGGAGGGGCGGGAAATACGTTCGGCCGCGATGGGGTATCGCGGCCGTTCGGTCGGATCGGGGACGCGCGGCGGGCGGGGCCGGCCGCGCGCGGGGATCATTCGGTCGGCGGGGCCAGCTTGGGCGTGCCCTGGCCGTTCGACAGCGGGTCATCCTGACGCTGGACCGAGCCTTCGAAATGCGCGCCGGATTCGATCGCAATGGTCTTGTGGATGATGTCGCCTTCAACCCGCGCGGTCGAGGTCAGGCGCACCTTCAGCCCGCGCACGCGGCCCACCACGCGCCCGTTGACAACCACGTCATCGGCCACGATCTCGCCCTTGATGGTGGCGCTTTCGCCGACCGTCAGCAGATGGGCGCGGATGTCGCCTTCGACGACGCCTTCCACCTGGATGTCGCCAGTGGTCTTGATGTTGCCCACCACCGTCAGATCCGACGACAGCACCGAAGCCGCAGGCTTGGCGCGCGCCGGTGCCGGCATGAAATCGCCTGCGGGCCGCGAGGGTGCCGCGTCAGGGGATTTGGCCTTTTCGGGTTCTGCCGCGGCTTTCGGGCCGGGATCGTGAATCTTGCTTTTAGAAAACATCTTTCGCCGCCTTGATGAAGGTCATCGGATTGACGGGCTTGCCGCCGACCCGGATTTCATAGTGCAGATGCGGCCCGGTGGACCGCCCGGTATTGCCCATATCACCGATCCGTTCCCCGCGCGAGACCTTTTGGCCGGTCTTCACATGCATTTTGGACAGGTGGCCATAGACGGTCTGGACGCCGAAATCATGTTCGATCCGGATCATGTTGCCATAGCCCGATTCCCAGCCTGCCTTGATCACGTGGCCATCGGCGGGGGCCACGATCGCGGTGCCGACGGGGGCTGCGAAATCCACGCCCGCATGCAGCCGGCCCCAGCGATAGCCATAGGGCGAGGTGAAGCGATGGCTTGCCCGCACGGGCATCGCAAAGGGCAGCTGGTCGGCCGCGATGCGATACATGTTCATTTCATCCAGGCGGCGCAGGATGTCCGCGGCGCGTTCTTCCTCGGGGGTCAGCCGGCCCTTGGACGAAAAGGCCACCGGCATCAGCGGCCCGCCCTTGCCCGAATAGCCGCGCCGGACCTGCGACAGGATCTGGTCGGGGTTCATGCCGGCGGCCTTGAACATCTTGTCCAGCGGTGCCATCGAGACGCTGACCGCGCCTTCCAGCGTGGTGAAGATTTCGTCGTTGCGTTCTTCCAGCAGGCGCTTTTCCAGGGCGATCTGATCGGCCTCGATGCGCGCGGTTTCGGCATCGCGGGCCAGCGCGTCGCGTTCGGCCGCGGTCTGGCCAAGCGCCACCGACAGCACATCCAGCGTCTGCGCCAGATCTTCGGATTGCGCGACCGCCCGGGCGGGGCCGTCCGCATCGCCCGCGGCAGCCGTGGCCAGTTCCGCCCGCGCGGCATCGCGTTCGGTCATGGTGCGGCGCAGGGTGGTCTGGATCACCTTGATCCCGGTTTCCAGCTCGCGCCGGCGTTCCTCGCTGTCCAGCAGCGCCGATTGCATGGCCGAGACCTGTTCCAGCGCGGTCTGGAACCGGCCCTGGGCGGCCAGCGCCTCGGCGGCGCGGGCATCGCGTTCGCGCGACAGGCTGTCCAGCCGGCGTTCGAAGGCGGTCTGCGCCAGCACCGCCTGTTCGCGCGCGGTGCCCGAACTGATCCCGTCGATGAACAGCAGCGAGGTGGCGATCACCGCCCAGCCAAAGACCACCCCCGTCACCCCCAGCGCCGTCGCCTGTGTCAGCGGCCGCAGCCGCACGAAGCGCGTTGCGGTGTCCGATTTCAGAAACAGCCGCTGTTCGGGCAGCCAGCGTTCCAGTGAACTGTTCAGTCGGTCGATGATGCGTCTGGGCAAACCCTGCGTCCTGTCCTGTCTTTAAACTGGTCCCTCCGCCGGATCGCCGGCGCCCCTTGCCGCCTGCTGCGGTCTGTCGGTTGTTGGCAGGGGCTTAGCAAGCGGCCGGACCGTCGCGCAACCGATTTTGCCCGCCCCGGGGGTCAAAGGGACGGGCAGGGCGCGCATTTGGCGGTTTCCCGCCGATCCCCGCGGGGGCGGGGAACCGGGCCTAGCGGGGCAGCGCGCGCACCGCGGCCAGCACCTCTTCGGCATGGCCCTTGACCTTGACCCTGGGCCAGACCTGCGCCACCCGGCCGGTGCCGTCGATCAGCACGGTGGACCGTTCGATCCCCATGTAGGTCTTGCCATACATGTTTTTTTCCACCCAGGCGCCATAGCGTTCGCAGGTGTCGGACGCCTCATCGGACACCAGGATCACGCCCAGCCCGTGCTTGGCGCAGAATTTTTCGTGCCTGGCCGGGCTGTCCTTGGACAGGCCCACCACCACCGCGCCCGCGGCGGCGAAATCGGTGGCCAGGCGGGTAAAGTCCAGCGCCTCGGTGGTGCAGCCGGGGGTGTCGTCCCTGGGATAGAAATACAGCACCACCGGCGCCGGGCGCAGCGCCGACAGCGTCAGCGTGTCGGTGGCGCCGCCATTGGCGGTGCGGGGCAGGGTAAAGTCAGGCGCGGTTTCGCCGATGCCGATCATGTCATCCTCCTGTCACGGGGTTCGGGATTTACGTTCTATGGCGTTGCGCGCAAATATAAAGGCGAAGTTGCGGCCCGGTCGCGCGGCCCCGGTGGGGCGTGGCGGCGCGGGGCCGCCCGGATTGGCCCGTTCGAGGTGGAATGACACAACCAGACGCCGCGCATCGGACCGAGGGGGCCGACCGTCCCGGGGCTGTGCCCGACGCACCCGCCCGCGGACCCGGACCCGCCCGCGGACCCGCAGGCGCGGGTGCTGCGGGTGCGCCGCGCCCGCGCGGGCGGGTCGGCATCTGGCTGTTGCTCAGCCTGCCGCTGATCGTGGCGGCGATGGCCTTTGCGGTGATGGCGCTGACCCATCGCCCGCTGCCCGCGCCCGACTGGCTGATCACCCGGCTGGAGGCGCGCGCCAATGCCGCGCTGGCGGGGCGGTTGTCGCTGCGGCTGGCCGAGGGTGCCGATCTGATCATCGATGAGGGATTCGTGCCCCGGCTGCGGTTTCACGGCGTGGTGCTGATGCGCCCCGATGGCCGGCCGCTGGCGGTGTTGCCCGAATTGCGCAGCACGCTGCACGCCCAGCCGCTGCTGCGCGGCAAGATAGCCCCCAAAAGCTTTCGCATCCGCGGTGCCAGCCTGTCGCTGCGCCGGCTGGCCGATGGCACGCTGGATCTGGATCTGGGCGGCGGCGCGATGGCCCTGCCGCGGCCTGAATCGCTGGCCGAACTGTCCGACCTGGTCGAGCGTGTCTTTGCCACGCCCGCGCTGGCCGCGCTGGAACGCATCGAGGTGCAAGAGGTCGCCCTGCGCCTGGATGACCGCCGCCTGGCCCGGGTCTGGCAGGTGTCGCAGGGCCAGATGATGCTGACCCAGACCGATCAGGACATCTCGGTCACGCTGGGGCTGGATGTGGGGGCGCATGACGAAAGCCCGGCGCGCGTGTCGCTGTCGGCCAGCACGCGCAAGGGCAGCGCCGAGGCCAGCTTTGGCGCGGCGGTCACGGGCGTGAAGGCGCGCGACCTGGCGGTGCAATCGCCCGCGCTGGCCTGGCTTGGGGTGCTGGAGGCGCCGATTTCCGGGGCGATCCGGTCGGGGATCGATGCGGCCGGACGGGTGGCGCGGCTGGATGCGATGCTGGAAATCGGTGCGGGCGCGCTGTCGCCGGTGCAGGGCGCGCGGCCCTTGGCCTTTGATGGCGGCAAGGTCTATCTGGGCTATGATCCGGTCAGCCGGCGCGTGACCTTCACCGACCTGTCGGTGCAAAGCCGCGCGCTGCGGCTGCGTGCCACGGGTCATGCCGATCTGAAGGATTTCGCCGCCGGTTTGCCCGGCACGCTTCTGGCGCAGGTGGCGATCAGCGATCTGCAGCTTGACCCCGAGGGGCTGTTCGAACAACCCGCGCGCTTTACCCGGGGCGCGCTGGACCTGCGGCTGCGGCTGCAGCCTTTTGCCATCGATCTGGGCCAGCTGCAGCTGATCGAGGGCGACCGGCAGATTTCGGCCAAGGGGCGCGTGGGTGCCGATGCGGCGGGCTGGCGGGTGGCGCTGGACATGGGGGTGAACCGGATCGGGCAGGCGGATCTGCTGGCGCTTTGGCCGCCGGCGCTTGTGCCGCGCACGCGGGTCTGGGTGGCCGACAATGTCGCCACCGGCCAGCTGCACAACGTGCAGGCCGCGTTGCGCCTGGCCCCGGGGGCCGAACCGCGGCTGGCGCTGGGCTATGAATTCCAGGGGGCCGAGGTGCGGGTGCTGCGCACCCTGCCGCCGGTGCAGGACGGGCGCGGCTTTGCCACGATCCGCGACACCACCCATGCGCTGCTGGTCGAACGGGGCCATGTTATCGCGCCCGCGGGCGGGCGGGTGGATGTGACCGACACGGTGATGACCGTGCCCGACATCCGCATCAAGCCCGCGCCCGCGCGTGTGCGGCTGGTCACCCGTTCCAGCATCCCCGCGGCGCTGTCGCTGCTGGATCAGCCGCCCTTCGAATTCCTGACCAGGGCCGGCCAGCCCACCGACATCGCGCAAGGCATGGCCCATGCGGTGACCGACCTGGATTTCGTGCTCAAGCCCAGGGTTCCACCCGATGAGGTGGGCTATGCCGTCACCGCGCGGCTGACGGATGTGCGATCGGACAAGATCGTCCCCGGCCGGCTGCTGGAGGCCGAAACCCTGTCGCTGCGCGCCGATCGTGCGGGCGGGCTGGTGCTGTCGGGGCGGGGGCGGCTGTCGGGCGTGCCTTTTGACGTCGCCTGGCGCCAGCAGTTCGGGCCCGAACACCGCGGGATTTCTTCGGTCGAGGGGCAGATCGGGATTTCCCCTGCCGCGCTGGACGCCTTTGGCATCGGCCTGCCGAAGGGCGCGTTGACGGGCACCGGGCAGGGGCGGATCGCGCTGGATCTGCGCCGGGGGGAACCCACGCGCTTTCGTCTGCAATCGGACTTGCGCGGGCTGGCGCTGGCGATCCCGCAGATCGGCTGGTCCAAGGGCGCGGCGAGTGCGGGCCAGCTGGACCTGTCGGGTCGGCTGGGCGCGCCGCCCGCGGTCGAGGCGCTGCGCCTTGAGGCGCCGGGCCTTGCCGCCGAGGGCAGCATCAGCCTGCGCGCAGGCGGCGGGCTGGACCTTGCCCGCTTTGGTGCGGTCACCATCGGGCGGTGGTTTTCCGGTGCGGCCGAATTGCGCGGGCAGGGTGCGGGGCAGGCGGCGGATGTCTTTGTCACCTCGGGGCGGGTCGATCTGCGCCGCGCCCCCTTTGGCGCGGGCGGCGGCGGCGGCGGCGACGGCGGTGGGGGCGGCGGTGGGGGCGCGGGCGGTGCGGTCCGGGTGGCGCTGGACCGGCTGACCGTCTCTGACAGCATCGCGCTGACCGGCTTTCGCGGCGATTTCGGCACGCGTGGCGGTTTCCAGGGCCGCTTTGCGGGCCGGGTCAACGGCGCCGCCCCGGTCGAGGGCACGCTGACCCCCGGCCCGGGCGGGCGCGCGGCGGTCAGCCTTAGCGCGCCCGATGCGGGGGCGACGCTGGCCGCGGCGGGGATCTTTGCCCGCGCGGGCGGCGGCAGCCTTGATCTGCGGCTTACGCCGGTGGGTGACCCGGGCAGCTATGACGGGGTGGCGGTGATGCGCGACCTGCGGGTGCGCGATGCCCCGGTGCTGGCCTCGATGCTGTCGGCGGCCTCGGTGATCGGGCTTCTCGAACAGTTGAACGGCGAAGGTATCCTGTTCTCGGATGTCGAGGGCGCCTTCCGCTTGACGCCGCAGGGTGTCACCCTCACAAGGGGCGAGGCCGTCGGCGCCTCGCTTGGGGTGACGATGACGGGCCGATATATTCCGGGGCAGGGCACGGGCGGCGGGCAGATCGACATGGCAGGCGTGGTTTCGCCCTTCTACCTTCTCAATTCCATTGGCCAGATCCTGACCCGCCGGGGCGAGGGGCTGTTCGGCTTCACCTATACGATGGCCGGCCCCACCGTGGCGCCGCGGGTGACGATCAACCCGCTGTCGATCCTGACGCCGGGGATGTTCCGCGAGATTTTTCGCAGGCCGCCGCCGAAGGTCGCGCAATGAAACTGTCGGATTTCGATTTCCACCTGCCCGAGGCGCTGATCGCCACGCGTCCCGCCCGGCCGCGCACCGCCGCGCGGCTGCTGCTGGCCGAAGGCGACCGGATCAGCGATCTGCATGTGGCCGATCTGGTCGATGTCTTCCGCCCCGGCGACCGGCTGGTTCTGAACAACACCAGGGTGATCCCCGCGCGGCTGACGGGCACGCGCATGCGCGCCACGCCCCAGGGCGCGGCGGTGGCGAAGATTGAGGTGACGCTGCTGGAACCCGCCCCGGGGGGCGAATGGATGGCCCTGGCCAAGCCGCTGCGCAAGCTGCGCGCGGGTGAGGTGGTCCGCTTTTCCGATACGCTGTCGGCCACGGTGCAATCGATTGGCGATGCGCAATTGCGGCTGGCCTTCAACCTGACGGGCGATGATTTCGACGCGGCCCTGGCCCAGGCCGGCGCGATGCCGCTGCCGCCCTATATCGCCGCGCTGCGCCCGCCGGATGAGGCCGACAAGGACGATTACCAGACCGTCTTCGCCCGCCATTCCGGCGCGGTGGCCGCCCCCACCGCCAGCCTGCATTTCACCGCCGAACTGCTGGCGGCGCTGGCCGCCAGGGGCGTCGGGTTCACCGAGGTCACGTTGCATGTCGGCGCGGGCACCTTCCTGCCGGTCAAGGTGGACGATGTGACCACCCATCGCATGCATGCCGAATGGGGCGAGGTCAGCGCCCGCGCAGCCGCCGAGATCAATGCCACGCGCGCGGCCGGCGGGCGGGTGATCCCGGTGGGCACCACCGCGCTGCGGCTGATCGAAAGCGCCGCAACCCCGGGCCGGGTCGCGCCGTTTTCCGGCGCCACCGACATCTTCATCTATCCCGGCTACCGCTTTCAGGTGACCGACGCGCTGATGACCAATTTCCACCTGCCGAAATCGACGCTGCTGATGCTGGTCTCGGCGCTGATGGGCAAGGACCGGATCGACCGGATCTATGCCCATGCGGTGGACAAGGGCTATCGTTTCTTTTCTTATGGCGATGCGTCGCTTCTGATCCCCGAAGGTCGCTGCGGCGCGTGACGGCCCCCCCCGGGGGGGCAGACTGGCCCGGCACTGGATTGTTCGCGAAAGGTTTTTCAGATGCTGTCGGTATTGCGCAGTTCCTGGGCCCTGCTTCTGGGCATCATGCTTCTGATGGTCGGCAACGGCATGCAGGGCACGCTTCTGGGCATCCGCGGCGAGATCGAGGCGATTGGCACATTCGAGATGTCGGTGGTGATGTCGGCCTATTTCGCGGGCTTCCTGCTGGGGTCGCGCACGGTGCCCGACCTGATCCGCAACGTGGGCCATGTGCGCGTCTTCGCAGCCCTGGGCAGCCTGATTTCGGCGGTGCTGATCCTTTATGCCGCCGCCCCGCACTGGATCGCCTGGGCGCTGATGCGGGTGCTGATCGGGTTTTCCTTTTCCGGGGTCTATATCACCGCCGAAAGCTGGCTGAACGCGGCCGCGACCAATGAAAACCGCGGCCAGGCGCTGTCGGCCTATATGATCGTGCAGATGATCGGCATCATCGCGGCGCAGGTGCTGCTGAACACGGCCGATCCGGCGGGATTCCTGCTGTTCGTGATCCCCTCGGTGCTGGTGTCGATCGCCTTCACGCCGATCCTGCTGTCGGCCGCGCCCGCCCCCGCCTTCGCCACCATCCAACGGATGAGCTTTGCGCGCCTGTGGGTGGCCTCGCCGCTGGGCTGCGTCGGCATCTTCCTGTTGGGCGGGATCTTTTCGGCGCTGTTCGGGATGGCGGCGGTCTGGGGCACCCGCGCGGGGCTGTCGGTGCCCGAGATTTCCGCCTTCGTGGCGGCGATCTATGTGGGCGGACTTTTGTGCCAATACCCGATCGGCTGGGTCTCGGACCGGATGGACCGGCGCAAGCTGATCCTGGGGCTGGCGGTGGCAGGGACGGTGGCGATGGCGCTGACCTTCGTGATGAATCCGCCCTTCGTGGTGCTGCTGGTCATGGCCGCGTTGATCGGGGGCATCGCCAACCCGCTTTACGCGCTGCTGCTGGCCTATACCAACGACTTTCTGGACAATGCCGACATGGCGGCGGCCTCGGCGGGGCTGTTGTTCATCAACGGGGTGGGGGCGATCGGCGGGCCGATCGTCACCGGCTGGCTGATGGCGGCGGTCGGGACGAACGGCTTTTTCCTGTATCTGGCGTTGCTTAACGCGGCGCTTGCGGCCTATGCCGGCTGGCGCATGACCCGCCGCCCGTCGTTGCCGGCCGAGGAAACCGGCGCCTTCGCGGTGATCTCGCCCACCGCCACCCTGCTGGCGGTCGAGGCCGCGCTGGAGGCCGCGCAGGACATTTCCCCCCCCGAAGCGCCGCCACAGGATTGATCGCGCGCCCCGCCTCTGTCAGCCTGTGCCAAAAGGGGGGGGCGCCATGGATCACATTACCGACATCCTTCAGTTCTGGGACCGGATCGGCCCCGAGGGCTGGTATCGCGGGGGCGATGCGCTGGACCATGATATCCGCGCGCGCTATGCGGGCCTGTGGGAAGAGGCGCGCGACGGGGGCTTTTCCGGCTGGCTGGCCACCGCACCGGGGGCGCTGGCGCTGATCCTGCTGCTGGACCAGTTTCCGCGCAACATGTTCCGCGATCATGCCGACAGCTTCGCCACCGATGCCCGCGCCCTGGACGTGGCCGATCATGCCATCGCCGCCGGCCACGACCTGGCCACCGACCCGCCGTTGCGCCAGTTCTTCTACCTGCCCTTCATGCATGCCGAGGATGGGGCCGCCCAGGACCGCTGCATCGCCTTGTTTGCCGAACGGATGCCGGGCGACAATCTGCGCCACGCCCGGGCGCATGCCGATGTCATCGCCCGCTTTGGCCGCTTTCCCTGGCGCAACGCGGCGCTGGGCCGGGTGACCGGCGCGACCGAACAGGCCTTTCTGGACGCCGGCGGCTATGGCGCGGCGCTGCAACGGATCGGCCCGGCGGAAGCGGGCCATTGAAGCGTGCGGAAAAATAGTTTAAGGCCAAACTAGTTTTTGATGGGGGAATGACATGGCAGCCGGAAGCTTCGACATGATCGTGATCGGCGCAGGCCCCGGCGGCTATGTCGCCGCCATCCGGGGCGCGCAGCTGGGCCTGAACGTGGCCATCGTCGAGCGCGAACATCTGGGCGGCATCTGCCTGAACTGGGGCTGCATCCCGACCAAGGCGCTTCTGCGTTCGGCCGAGGTGTTCCACCTGATGCACCGCGCCAGGGACTTCGGGCTCAGCGCCGAAAAGATCGGCTTCGACCTGGACGCCGTGGTGGCCCGGTCGCGCGGGGTGGCCAAGCAGCTGTCGGGCGGCATCGGCCATCTGATGAAGAAGAACAAGATCACCGTGGTGATGGGCGAGGCCAGCCTGCCGAAGCAGGGCATGGTCGCGGTCAGGACCGACAAGGGAACCGAAGAGCTGACCGCGAAGGCGATCGTGCTGGCCACCGGCGCGCGCGCGCGCACCCTGCCGGGGCTGGAAGCCGATGGTGATCTGGTCTGGACCTATAAACACGCGCTGCAACCCAAACGCATGCCGAAAAAGCTCCTGGTGATCGGATCGGGCGCGATCGGGATCGAATTCGCCAGCTTCTTCAACACGCTGGGCGCCGATACCACGGTGGTCGAGGTGATGGACCGCGTGCTGCCGGTGGAAGATGCGGAAATCTCGGCCTTCGCGAAAAAGCAGTTCGTGAAGCAGGGAATGAAGATCCTGGAAAAGACCACGGTTAAGAAACTTGACCGCGGAAATGGCAAGGTGACGGCGCATCTTGAAGACGCCAGGGGCACCACCACGGCGGAATTCGACACGGTGATCTCGGCCGTGGGCATCGTCGGCAATGTCGAGGGCCTGGGCCTTGAGGCGCTGGGTGTCCGGATCGACCGCACCCATGTCGTGACCGATGAATACTGCCGCACCGGGGTGGATGGGCTTTACGCCATCGGCGACATCGCCGGCGCCCCCTGGCTTGCACACAAGGCCAGCCATGAAGGGGTGATGGTCGCCGAACTGGTCGCGGGCAAACACCCCCATCCGATCAGGCCCGGTTCGATCGCGGGGTGCACCTATTGCCATCCGCAGGTGGCTTCGGTCGGCCTGACCGAGGCGAAGGCGAAGGAACAGGGCCATGAAATCCGCGTCGGCCGCTTTCCCTTTGTGGGCAACGGCAAGGCCATCGCGCTGGGCGAGCCTGAAGGGCTGATCAAGACCGTGTTCGATGCGAAAACCGGCGAATTGCTGGGCGCGCATATGGTCGGCGCCGAAGTGACCGAGCTGATCCAGGGCTATGTCATCGGCCGCACGCTGGAAACCACCGAGGAAGACCTGATGAACACCGTCTTCCCGCACCCGACGCTCAGCGAAATGATGCACGAATCCGTGCTGGACGCCTACGGCCGCGCGCTGCATTTCTGACAGGGATTTCTGACCGGATCGGGCAGGGGGCGCCGCCCCCTCTGGCCTGCGGCCATTCACCCCCGAGGTATTTGTGGCAAGATGAAAGACACCTGTTCATCTTGCCACAAATACCTCGGGGGGAGTCGCGCAGCGACGGGGGGCAGCGCCCCCCGCCTTGGGCGCTTGATCAGCGCTCGATTGCGCCGCCCGCGGCGTGCCAGTCATGCAGGCCGCCCAGGTTGTAGACCGTCTTGTAGCCCATCTGCGCCAGCATCTGCGCCGCCCCCGCGCTGCGCCCGCCGCTGGCACAATACAGCGCCACCGGCTTGTCCACCGACAGGCCGGGCAGGCATTCCGGGCTGGCGGGGTCGCATTTCATCCGCAGCGCCATCAGCGGCACATGCAGCGCGCCCGCCGCCTTGCCCGAGGCGCGCAGTTCCGCGACCTCACGCACGTCGATCAGGGTCATGTCCCCCGCCGCGACCTGGCGGACGGCCTCTTGCGGGGCGATCCGGTCGGTGCGCGCGAAGGACGGGCGCAGGAAGTTCAGCATGTCGAAACCTTTCATCGGGCTGCTTGCATCGGGCAACTTGCATCGGACTGGGCGCGTGGCTTTGGCGCTGATCTGGCAGATCGCGGGCGGGAATCAAGGGGTGTTCGGGAAATTATATTCACAAAGTGGAATTTGACGAGCGGAATTCGGCGCGCCATCCGGTGGCCCCGGTCGTGTTCATTTTTCGTTCGCATATTTGGGTTGGAGACTCGGGCGCCATGCCCTATCTAGGGCGGGGATCACCGGCGGGGTCACGGGGGCTGCCATGGCAGAGCAGAAGTTCATCGAAGTGCGCGGCGCGCGCGAACATAACCTGAAGGGCGTGGATCTGGACATCCCGCGCGACCAGCTTGTGGTGATCACCGGGCTGTCGGGATCGGGCAAATCCAGCCTGGCGTTTGACACGATCTATGCCGAGGGGCAGCGGCGCTATGTCGAAAGCCTGTCGGCCTATGCGCGCCAGTTCCTCGACATGATGGGCAAGCCCGATGTCGACCATATCTCGGGCCTGTCGCCGGCGATTTCGATCGAGCAGAAGACGACCTCGAAGAACCCGCGGTCCACCGTCGGCACGGTGACCGAGATCTATGACTATCTGCGCCTGCTGTTCGCGCGTGCGGGCACCCCTTACAGCCCCGCCACCGGCCTGCCCATCGAGGCGCAGCAGGTTCAGGACATGGTCGACCGCGTCATGGCCATGCCCGAGGGCACGCGCGCCTATTTGCTGGCCCCCGTCGTGCGCGACCGCAAGGGCGAATACCGCAAGGAATTTCTGGAATGGCGCAAGGCGGGCTTTCAGCGGGTGAAGGTGAACGGCGCTTTTTACGACCTTGAAGAACCGCCCACGCTGGACAAGAAGTTCCGCCACAGCATCGATGTGGTGGTGGACCGGATCGTCGTGCGCGCGGGGCTGGAAACGCGGCTGGCCGACAGTTTCCGCACCGCCCTTGATCTGGCCGACGGGATCGCATTGTTCGAAACCGTCGTCCCCGGGGGCGAGGCGCCCGAGGTCATTACATTCTCGGAAAAATTCGCCTGTCCTGTGTCCGGCTTCACCATCCCCGAGATCGAGCCGCGGCTGTTTTCCTTTAACGCGCCGCTGGGCGCCTGTCCGGTCTGTGACGGGCTGGGGGTCGAGCTGTTCTTTGACGAACGGCTGGTGGTGCCCGATGTGTCGCTGTCGGTGGCGGCGGGGGCGCTGGCGCCCTGGGCCAAGTCGAAAAGCCCCTATTTCACCCAGACGATCGAGGCGCTGGCCAGGCATTACGGTTTCGACAAACGCAAACCCTGGAAGGACTTGCCGGACGACGTTCAGAAACTTTTCCTCTATGGCTCTGGCAAGGACGAGATCAGGTTCCGCTTTGATGAGGGCGGTCGCGTCTATGAGGTCAGCCGCAGTTTCGAAGGCATCATCCCCAATATGGAGCGCCGCTACCGCGAGACCGACAGTGCCTGGTCGCGTGAGGAGATGGAGCGTTATCAGAACAACCGCCCCTGCGGCACCTGTGGCGGCCACCGGCTCAAGCCCGAGGCGCTGGCGGTGAAGATCGGGGGCATGCATATCGGCCAGCTGGTGGAACTGTCGATCCGCGATGCCCATGCGCGGATCGAAGACGTGCCCGGCCAGCTGAGCGCGCAGAAGAATGAAATCGCCCGGCCCATTCTGAAGGAAATCCGCGAACGCCTTGGTTTCCTTGTCAATGTCGGGCTGGATTATCTGACGCTGTCGCGCGCGGCGGGCACGCTTTCGGGCGGTGAAAGCCAGCGTATCCGGCTGGCCAGCCAGATCGGATCGGGGCTGACGGGGGTGCTTTATGTGCTGGATGAACCCTCGATCGGGCTGCATCAGCGCGACAATGACCGCCTGCTGGGCACGCTGAAGAACCTGCGCGATCAGGGCAATTCGGTGCTGGTCGTCGAACATGACGAGGATGCGATCCGCCATGCGGATTATGTGTTCGACATCGGCCCCGGCGCAGGCGTCCATGGCGGGCGCGTGGTCGCGCAGGGCACGCCCGCGGCGATCGCTGCCGATCCGGCCAGCCTGACGGGGCAGTACCTGTCGGGCAAGCGCGCGATTCCCGTGCCGGCGGAACGGCGGGCGGGAAATGGGAAAAAGATAACTGTTGAAAGGGCTTGCGGAAACAACCTAAAGCATGTGACCGTGGATTTTCCGCTGGGCGAATTCGTCTGTGTCACCGGTGTGTCGGGGGGCGGCAAATCCACACTGACCATCGAGACGCTGTTCAAGACCGCCTCGATGCGGCTGAATGGCGCGCGCCAGACGCCCGCGCCCTGCGACACGGTCAGGGGGCTGGAACATCTGGACAAGGTCATCGACATCGACCAGCGCCCGATCGGGCGCACGCCGCGGTCAAACCCCGCGACCTATACCGGCGCCTTCACGCCCATCCGCGACTGGTTCGCCGGTCTGCCCGAGGCGCAGGCGCGCGGCTACAAGCCGGGGCGGTTTTCCTTCAACGTCAAGGGCGGGCGGTGTGAGGCCTGTCAGGGCGATGGCGTCATCAAGATCGAGATGCATTTCCTGCCCGATGTCTATGTCACCTGCGAAACCTGCAAGGGCCAGAGATATAATCGCGAAACGCTGGAAGTAAAGTTCAAGAACAAGAGCATAGCTGACGTTCTTGACATGACGATTGAAGATGCGCAGGCGTTTTTCCAGGCCGTTCCCGCGATCCGCGAAAAAATGGATGCGCTGGTCGAGGTGGGCCTTGGCTATATCAAGGTGGGCCAGCAGGCCACGACCCTTTCCGGCGGCGAGGCGCAGCGCGTCAAGCTGGCCAAGGAGCTAAGCCGCCGCGCCACGGGCCGCACGCTCTATATCCTGGACGAACCCACCACGGGCCTGCATTTCGAGGATGTGAAGAAGCTGCTTGAGGTGCTGCACAGCCTTGTCGATCAGGGCAATACCGTCGTGGTGATTGAACATAATCTGTATGTCATCAAGACCGCCGACTGGATTATCGACATCGGTCCCGAGGGCGGTGACGGCGGCGGTGAGGTGGTGGCCGAGGGCACGCCCGAAACCATCGCGACCATGCCGCGCAGCCATACCGGGCGCTATCTGGCGCCGATGCTCAGGGCGCGGCGGGTGGCGGCGGAATGACCGCCGCCGCCAGGCCGGTATCCTAGTTCAGAACCCGCGACAGCGCGCCCATCAGTTCCAGCACCTCGCCGGTCTTGCGGTTGACGCGATAGAAATCGTCGCCCACCCGGTAATAGGTCGCGTCGCGGTTCAGGCCATAGCGCCAGGGATCGCGGACCAGCACATAGCCGTCGCGGATGCGGTCGCCCTTGCGAAAACCGGACCACCTCCTGGCCTGACCGGGCGGTACGCAGGGCGGGTTCTTCTTGGCCAGCCCCGGCGGGCAGCCTTGCACGCGATGGTCGTGGCGAAACTGGTCCTGATGGTTGAAACGGTGCTTGCCCTTGCCATCGGCCAGCGCCACGGCGGGCGCCAGCGCGATCAGGGCTGCGAGGGTCATGATCTTCATCGGTTGCCTCCGAAAGCTTTCCCCCTCAATGCATCAGGCCCGCCGCCGGTTCCAGTCACCTGGCGGTGAAGCGGCGGAACCTTGCCACCGGCGTCGTCCGGCTTATTTGCGCGGGCAGGTATTCATCCCAAGGATCGAATACAGCGGGCAGGTCGAGAAGATCCCGGTCAGCAGCGGCACGATGCCAATCAGATAGGCCCAGCGATAGGTTGCTTCGGCGTTGAGGAAAAACCCCAGCAGCAGGGCGGCCCCCACGACGATGCGCAGGATGCGGTCGATGCCGCCGACATTGGTCTTGAACATGGCACACTCCATCAAAAAGGCGGGCGGTTCTGCCCGCCTTTCCGCAGTTTAGCGCAAGAAAGCCCGATCTGTCAGTGGCTTGTTTCGGCGCCGCGCGTTTCAGCCGCGCCCGCGCTTTTCAAACCGCGGCAGCATGGCCGAGAAATCGCGGCCCTTGCCGTCCTCGGCTTCCACGAAGGCGGTGTAAAGTGCCGCGGCCAGCTGGCCCATCGGGGTGTCGGCATCGGCGGCCTCGGCGGCCTGCTGGGACAGGCGCAGGTCCTTCAGCATCAGTTCGGCGGCAAAACCGGGCTTGTAGCCATTGTCGGCGGGCGAGCTCGGCCCGACGCCCGGCGCCGGGCAATAGGCGTTCATCGTCCAGCTGTAACCCGATGAGGTGGACACCACGTCAAACATCTTCTGCCGGTCCAGCCCCAGCTTGTCGGCCAGCGCAAAGGCCTCGCAGGTGGCGATCATGGTCACGCCCAGGATCATGTTGTTGCAGATCTTGGCGGCCTGGCCCGCGCCCGCGGCCCCGCAGTGAACCGCCTTCTGGCCCATGATGTCAAAGAGCGGCCTGACCGTGGCAAAGGCCGCGTCCGACCCGCCGGCCATGAAGGTCAGCGTTCCCGCCGCAGCCCCGCCGATACCGCCGGACACGGGGGCATCCAGCGCGCCCAGCCCCGCCGCTGCGGCCTGATCGGCCACCGCGCGCGCGCTTTCGACATCGACGGTGGAACAATCGCACAGCACCGCGCCGGGGGCCATCGCCGGGATCACCTCGGCCGCCACGGCGCGCAGGATCGCGCCATTGGGCAGCATGGTGATGACCACATCCGCGCCCTTTGCGGCCTCGGCGGCGCTGGCGGCCCTGGTGACGCCTTCGGGCATGGGCGCGGCCAGGTCAAAGCCTGTCACCGCGTGGCCTGCCCTGACCAGGTTCACGGCCATCGGGCCGCCCATGTTGCCAAGGCCGATAAATCCGATTTTCATCCTTCACTCCTCCCAGATGGCCGCCTCGGGGCCCAGTGGTTCCAGCATTGCCGCGATCTCTTGCGGGCGCAGGCTGTCGATGGTGTGTTGCCAGCGCGGGTTGCGGTCCTTGTCGATGATCTGCGCGCGCACGCCTTCCAGAAAGTCGCCCTGTGCACAGGCCCGCCAGGTAAAGCGGAATTCATGCGACAGCGCCGCGCGGATCGTGGGATTGGCCCGCGTCATCCGCACCAGCGCCAGGGTTGCGGCCATCGACAATGGCGAATTGCGCCCGATCGCCTTTAACGTCTCGGCGCCAAAGGCATCGCCCTGCGCCCGAAGCGATGCGACGATGCTGGCAAGATCGGCGCCGCCAAAGGCCGCATCCACCGCCCCCTGATGGTCCGCAAGCCGGCTGGCCGGGGCAGGGTGGGCGGGGATCACGCCCGGATCGCCGGTTTCAATCAGCCGGTTCTTCAGCGCGGGCCAGTCGGCCTCGGGGACGAAGGCATCGGCAAAACCCGCATGGATCGCATCGCCCGCGTCCATCCGTGCGCCGGTGACGCCCAGATATTCGCCCAGATGCCCCGGCGCGCATGCCAGGATCAGCGTGCCGCCCACATCGGGGATCAGGCCGATGCCGCTTTCGGGCATCGACACTTGCGTGCTTTCCCCCACGATGCGGTGGCTTGCATGGCCGCCCACGCCCACGCCGCCGCCCATCACAAAGCCCTGCATGAAGGCCACGATCGGCTTGGGGTAATCGGCGATCTTGGCGTTCATGCGGTATTCGTCGCGCCAGAATTCGCGCCCCAGCGTGACATCGCCCGCCCGGCCCGCGTGATAGACCGCCGCGATGTCGCCGCCCGCGCAGAAGGCGCGATCGCCCGCCGCGTCGATCAGCACGATCTGCACCTCTTCATCCTCGCGCCAGTCATCCAGCGCGCTTTCGATCACCAGCGCCATGTCGTGGCTGAGCGCGTTGAGCGCCTTTGGCCGGTTGAAGGTCAGCCAGCCCGCGCGGCCCTGCTTGCGGGCGATCATCTCGGGGGGGGAAGCCTCGGTCATCTCAACCCCTTTCCGCCAGCAGCGTGCGCGCCACGATCACGCGCATGATCTCATTCGTGCCTTCCAGGATCTGGTGCACGCGCAAATCGCGCACGATCTTTTCAATGCCGTAATCGGCCAGATAGCCATAGCCGCCGTGCAGTTGCAGGCACTGGTTGGCCACATCAAAGGCCGCGTCGGTCACATGCATCTTGGCCATGGCGCAGAACTTGGTGGCATCGGCCGCGCCCTGATCCAGCTTCCAGGCCGCCTGGCGCAGGAAGGTGCGGGCGGCCTGCAGCCGGATCTCCATCTCGGCCAGGCGGAACTGCAGCGCCTGGAACCGGTCAAGGCTCTGGCCGAAGGCGCGGCGTTCGCCCATATAGGCCAGCGTCTGGTTCAACGCCTGTTGCGCGCCCCCCAGCGCCGAGGCCGCGATGTTCAGCCGCCCGCCATCAAGGCCGGCCATGGCATAGGCAAAGCCCTTGCCCTCAACCCCCAGCAGGTGATCGGCCGGCACGTCGCAATCGTCGAACTGGACCTGCGCGGTCGGCTGGGCGCGCCAGCCCATCTTGTCCTCCAACGCGCCAAAAGACAGCCCCGGCGCGCCGTTTTCCACCAGCATGGCGGAAATGCCCCTGGGACTATCGTCCCCGGTGCGGACCATGCACAGATAGACATCGGAATAGCCCCCGCCCGAGATGAAGGCCTTGGTGCCGTTGATCCGAAATCCCGTGTCGGTCCGGTCGGCACGGGTGCGCAGCGCCGCCGCGTCCGATCCCGACCCCGGCTCGGTCAGGCAGTAGGAAAACACCCTGGTCATGCTGCAGGCGTCCGGCAGCCAGCGTGCCCTGGCCTCGTCGCTGCCATAGCGGTCGATCATGCCCGCGCACATGTTGTGGATCGACAGGAATGATCCGACCGATGGGCAGGCCATCGCCAGCGCCTCAAAGACCAGCGTCGCATCCAGCCGCGACAGCCCCGATCCGCCATGCGCCTCGTTGACATAGATCCCGCCCAGGCCCAGTTCAGCCACCTTCCCCCACAGGTCGCGCGGGATCGTGCCCGCCGCTTCCCACGCGCGGGCAAAGGGGGCGATCTGTTCCTGCCCGAAAGTCAGGGCCATGTCGAAAATCGCCTGCTGCTCCTCGCTCAAGGCAAAATCCATTCTCTCCTCCCAAAGTTCTGGTCGATGTCCCGGAAATCCACCGCCTGTCTGACTGTGAAACCTTGCAGGAATTTTGCAAGGGCCGCGCCGCGGGCGGGCGAAGGCGGGGGCGCTGCCCCCGCACCCCCGAGGTATTTTCGGCAAGATGAACAAGATGAAGACGACAGCCTTTCATCTTGCCCCAAATACCTTCGCCGAAGGCAAGGCCGCCCGGGGGGCGGCCTTATTCCGTCAGTCCATGGCCTTGAAGTTGAAGGCCGACCCTTCCTTGATCCCGCTTGGCCAGCGCGAGGTGACCGTTTTCGTGCGGGTATAGAAGCGGAAGGCATCGGGGCCGTGCTGGTTCAGGTCGCCGAAGGCCGATTTCTTCCAGCCGCCGAAGGTGTGATAGGCCAGCGGCACCGGGATCGGCACGTTGATGCCGATCATGCCGACATTGACGCGGGCCGCGAAATCGCGCGCGGTGTCGCCATCGCGGGTGAAGATCGCGGTGCCATTGCCGTATTCGTGGTCCATCGCCAGCTTCAGCGCCTCTTCATAGGTCTTGGCGCGCACGGTCGACAGCACAGGCCCGAAGATTTCCTGCTTGTAGATGTCCATGTCGGGGGTGACATGGTCAAACAGGTGCGGGCCCACGAAGAAGCCATTCTCATAGCCCTGCAGGCTGAAGTCACGCCCGTCGATCACCAGCCTGGCGCCCTGCGCCACGCCGGTTTCCACCAGCCGCAGGATATTGGCCCTGGCCGCGCCGGTCACCACGGGGCCGTAGTCGACATCGTTGCCCGCCGTCCAGGGACCGACCTTCAGCTTTTCGATCCGCGGGACCAGCTTCTCGATCAGGCGGTTGGCGGTTTCCTCGCCCACCGGCACCGCGACCGAGATCGCCATGCAGCGTTCCCCCGCAGCCCCATAGCCCGCGCCCACCAGCGCGTCGGCGGCCTGATCCAGATCCGCATCGGGCATGATGATCATGTGGTTCTTGGCGCCGCCAAAGCATTGCACGCGCTTGCCGTTCGCCGTGCCGCGCGAATAGATGTAATGTGCGATCGGGGTCGAGCCGACAAAGCCGATGCCCTGGATCGTTTCATTGTCCAGGATCGCGTCGACCGAGTCCTTGTCGCCGTTGATGACCTGCAGCACGCCATCGGGCAGGCCCGCTTCCTTGAACAGCGCCGCCAGCATCAGCGGCACCGAGGGGTCACGCTCGGACGGTTTGAGGATATAGGCGTTGCCCGCGGCCAGCGCCGGGCCCATCTTCCACAGCGGGATCATGGCGGGGAAGTTGAACGGCGTGATGCCCGCGGCCACGCCCAGCGGCTGGCGCATGGAATACATGTCGATGCCGGGGCCGGCGCTGTCGGTGAATTCCCCCTTCAGCAGATGCGGCGCGCCGATGCAGAATTCGATCACCTCCAGCCCGCGCTGGATGTCGCCTTTGGCGTCGGGAAAGGTCTTGCCATGTTCCGACGACAGCACCTCGGCCAGCTGGTCCATGTCGCGGTTGATCAGGCGCACCATCTCCATCATCACGCGGGCGCGTTTTTGCGGGTTGGTGGCGCCCCAGGCGACCTGGGCGCGCGCGGCCTCGGCCACGGCCGCATCCAGTTCCGCCTTGGTGGCCAGCGCCACGCGGGCCTGCACCTCACCGGTGGCGGGGTTGAAGACATCTGCGAAGCGGCCCGACGTGCCCGCGACCAGCTTGCCGTTGATCCAATGTCCGATCTCTTTCATGGTATCCTCCCGAGGATTGATCTGCCGGATCTTAGGCTTGCAAATTTGGCGGCAAAAGAGGAAGGATGGCAAAAGCATTTTGCATTTTTGCAAAGGTGACCCGATGCCCGACTGGGATGACCTGCGGATTTTCCTGGCTGTTGCCCGGGCCGAAAGCCTGTCGGGGGCGGGGCGGGGGCTGAAGCTGGACGCCGCGACCGTGGGCCGGCGCATCGCGCGCCTGGAAGAGGCGCTGGCCGCCAAGCTGTTCGTGAAATCGCCACAGGGCTATGCGCTGACCGATGCCGGGGCGCGGCTTTTGCCGCATGCCGAACAGGCCGAACAGGCGCTGGCGCGCGCGACCGAGGATCTGGGCGGCGAAGCGGGCCTGTTGTCGGGGCAATTGCGCATCGGCGCGCCCGATGGCTGCGCCAATTACCTGCTGCCGCAGGTCTGCGCCGATCTGTGCGATGCCCATCCGGGGCTGGAAATCCAGATCGTCGCCCTGCCGCGCGTCTTCAACCTGTCCAAGCGCGAGGCGGACATGGCAATCGCTGTCTCGCCCCCGGCCGCGGGGCGGCTGACCGTGCAGCGGCTGACCGATTACCACCTGCATCTGGCCGCGCATGAGGCCTATCTGGCGCGCCATCCGCCGATTCGGTCCAGGGCGGATCTGCGCGGGCACCGGATGATCGGCTATATCCCCGACATGATCTTTGACAAGGAACTGGATTACCTGGCCGAAACCGGGGCGGAAACCGTGGGTCTGGCGTCGAATTCCGTTTCGGTGCAGATGCAGGCGGTGCGCGCCGGCGCGGGCCTGGCGATCGTGCATGATTTCGCGATCCCCTTCACGCCGGGGGTGCGCAAGGTGCTGACCGATCAGATCGCGCTGACCCGCGCCTTCTGGTTGATCCGCCATGCCGATGACCGCCGCTCGGAACGGCTGACGCGGCTGGCCGAGGCGCTGGGGCAGGGGCTGCGGCGTGAGGTGGCCCGGCTTGAAGCCCTGAGCGGGCCACCGCCCGTGCAACCCTGCGCTGAACGCCCCGCTTGACAGAACGTCCCGGGGGAAGGACGCTGGATCTCCGCGTTGCAGATGGGAGATTGTCATGCAGGTGCTTCAGATCCTCAAGTCCAAGGCCGATGACGGGGTGGTCACGATCGCCCCCGGCGCAAGCGTCACACAGGCGGCCGAGCTGCTGTCGACGCGCCGGATCGGCGCGGTGATCGTCTCGCCCGATGGCAAGGCCGTCGCGGGCATCCTGTCGGAACGCGACATCGTGCGCGAACTGGGCCGGCGCGGCTCCGGTTGCCTGGCCGACCGGGTCGATGACCTGATGACACGCGAAATCGTGGGTTGCCGGCGTGACGACAGCGCCGATCAGGTTCTGGAACGCATGACCGAAGGCCGGTTCCGCCACATGCCGGTGATGGAGGGCGATGAGATGATCGGCCTGATCTCGATCGGCGATGTGGTCAAGGCGCGGCTGTCGGAGCTGTCGATGGAAAAAGAGGCGCTGACCGGCATGATCATGGGCTCCTGACGCCGCATTGCGGCACGCAGCCTCTTGCAATTTGTGACGCAATATTGTTGCGTGCCGCAAAGACGACGCGGGCTCAGGAGGATCCCCATGCGCATCGGCCTCTATCCCGGAACCTTCGACCCGGTAACACTTGGGCATATCGACATCATCCAGCGCGCCCTGGCGCTGGTGGATCGTCTGGTGATCGGCGTGGCCATCAACCGCGACAAGGGACCACTGTTCCCGCTGGACCAGCGCGTGGCCATGCTTGAGGCCGAATGCGCCGAAATCACCGCCCGCTGCGGCGGCGAGATCATCGTGCATCCGTTCGAAAACCTGCTGATCGATTGCGCCCGCGATGTCGGCGCCCAGGTCATCATCCGCGGCCTGCGGGCGGTGGCGGATTTCGAATATGAATTCCAGATGGTCGGCATGAACCGCGCGCTTGATTCCAGCATCGAGACGGTGTTTCTGATGGCCGACGCGCGCCGCCAGGCGATTGCCTCGAAACTCGTCAAGGAAATCGCGCGGCTGGGCGGGGATGTGTCGAAATTCGTCACCCCCGCCGTGTGCGATGCGCTTGTGGCCCGCTACGCCTGAGGTCCCATGGGGCCGTGCCTCTGGCCGGCCTGCGCCTCCGGCGGGAGTATTTGGGCCAAGAAGAAGGCCGCTGGCCTTTTCATCTTGCCGAAAATACCTCGGGGGTGCGGGGGCGGCGCCCCCGTCGCGTCAGCGCCAGAAGGCGACGTAAGAGACAAGATCCAGGAATTTCCGCGCCAGAAACATAAAACCGCCCCCGCCGCTGGCCAGGCCATCGACAAGGGCGATCAGCACGATCAGGGCCGCGAGGCCAAAGGCGACGCGGTTGGGCATGGTTATTGCAGCAGGCGCCCCATCGCGGCGGCGACATCGGCCATCCGGCACGAGAAGCCCCATTCATTGTCATACCACGCCAGCACCCGCACCAGCTTGCCGCCGGTGACCTTGGTCTGGTCGGGCGCGAAGATCGAGGAATAGGGGGTGTGGTTGAAATCGATCGAGACCTTGGGTTCCGGGTCATAGGCCAGGACCATGCCCATGTAGCCCTGGGCGGCCTCGCGTACGATTTCGTTGACTTCGTCCCTGGTCACCGACTTGCCGGCGATGAAGGTCAGGTCCACCGCCGAGACATTCGGGGTGGGCACGCGCAGCGCGGTGCCATCCAGCTTGCCGGCCAGTTCGGGCAGCACCTCGCCGATCGCCTTGGCGGCGCCGGTCGAGGTGGGGATCATCGACATGGCGGCGGCACGGGCGCGATACAGATCCTTGTGGCGGCGGTCCAGCGTCGGCTGATCGCCGGTGTAGGAATGCACCGTCGTCATGATGCCCGATTCGATGCCGATCGTGTCATTCAGCACCTTGGCCAGCGGCGCCAGGCAGTTGGTGGTGCAGGACCCGTTCGATACGACCAGGTGTTCGGGCAGCAGCTGGCGGTGGTTCACGCCATAGACCACGGTCTTGTCGGCGTTCTTTGCCGGGGCCGAGACCAGCACGCGTTTCGCGCCGCGGGTCAGGTGCACGGCGGCCTTGTCGCGGTCGTTGAACTTGCCGGTGCATTCCAGCACGACATCGACGCCGTCCCAATTCAGTTCCTCGGGGTTGTAGGTCGACATCACCTCGATCGGGCCGCGGCCCAGATCCAGCGTGTTGCCGCTGACCTTGACCGGGCCGGCGAAGCGGCCATGGACGCTGTCGTATTTCAGAAGATGGGCATTCGTCTCGATCGGGCCGGTGGCGTTGATCCTGACCACCTGCACGTCGTTGCGCGAAGCTTCGGCGATATGGGCCAGGGTGCAGCGGCCGATCCGACCGAAGCCGTTGATCCCGATGGTGACGGTCATGTGCGCTCTCCAAATCCTGCGACGCCCATCCTGCAGGCCTGGGCCCGCGGCATCGTTCCTGGACCCGGATACCACGCCCTGAGCTTTGGGAAAACCCGTGCGAACAAGGTGATAGCGGAAACATCCCGCCGTTGGCGATAACGTGAGCGACCGACAGGGGCCGCCCGGGCGCCTGTCGCACCTGCGGCCCATCGCCGCCGGGGCCATGCGGGCCAGAGCAAAGGGGTGAGTCGGCCCGCCCCGATGCGCGCGCGCCCCCGGCCGTGGCATCAGTCGCCGTCTTCGGCGACCAGGAACAGCTCACCCGCCGCCTCCATCCCCCGGATCGCGGCGACGATGGCGGCCATCGCCTCTTCGGCGTCCTTGTCCTTGACCTTGCCCAGGCTGGCCATTTCCTCACGCAGGCTGGCGGCCATGCGCTGGGACATGTTGGCCAGGATGAATTCAGCCGATTTTTCATCGGTGTCCCTGGCGCCGCCCAGGGCGGTGACCAGCTGTGCCTGATCCACCACGCGCAGGATCCGGGGAATGTCGCGCGGGTTGATGCGGGTGGGGATGTTGGTGAAGGTGAAGATCGCCTTCTTCACCTGGTCGGCAAAGGCCTGATCGTCTTCTTCCAGCCCCTTCAGCACGGCATCGCGGGTGGCGGCGGGCGAATAGTTCAGGATCGCGCCCACGCGTTCCACGGGGCCGGTGTCGAAGGCCCTGGGCGGGATTGCATCCAGCTGTGCCGCGATCGCCTGGCCGATGCGTTGCACCGTTTCGGGGATGACATTGCCGGTCAGCGACACCGCATAGGCCACGCGGCGGGCCTTTTCCCCCGGCAATTTCCCCAGAAGTTCCGCGGCCTTCGCGACCGACAGTTTCGAAAGCATGACGGCCCCCACCTCGATGCTTTCCTCTTCCAGGATTGGCAGCAGCAGGTCGGCCGACAGGCCCGAGATCCGGTCCCACGGATCGCCGCGGCCGCTGGCGCCGGCCATCCGGCGCAGCCGGTTTGCCGCCGAGGCCGACAGATGCCCGTCCAGCAGCGACAGCGCGCCATCCAGCCCGCCGGGAAAGGACAGGCCCACCGATTCCAGATGGTGGCAGAATTCCTCGACGACCGACGACAGGGTGTCGCGGTCGACCATCCGCATCGCGGCGATTTCCTCGGTCAGGCGGGTTTGCATGTCCTCGGGCAGGTCGGCCAGGGGCAGCCGCGCCCCTTCCGACATCAGCAGGCGCACGATCACCGCGGCCTTCTGGCGCCGCGACAGGCGCGCGGGCGCAAAGACCGACCCGATTTGCCGCGCGGGCGCCCCCGCCGGGGGCGATATCTGGCCAGGACCGTTCAGCGGTGCGATTGCGTTCACAACATCCTCCGTCGCGCATTCCGAAGGGAAGGCTCGCACAGAGGCGTTAAGGTGCGGTTACGTCAGCTGGACTGAAGTACACAGGCCTTGCTGGCGCTGTCCCAGACCTGACCTTGCGGGCAGGACATGGCGGCATGGGTTTCGCTGCAGCGGGCAGTCGCGCTGGCGGTCATCGGAACAAGGGCCAGCAGGGCGGCAAAGAAAAGACGGGTCATCGTGATCTCCCTGATCGCTTGGGATTACAGCAGACCACGATTCCCGGTTTACGCAAAGTCACGCGACCGTGAGGCCGGTCGCGTGACCGATCAGGCGCAGGGGGCGATCAGGCGCCGAAGACGCGGGCGAAGATCGTGTCGACGTGTTTGGTGTGATAGCCAAGGTCGAATTTCTCTTCGATCTCGGCCGGGCTCAGCGCGGCGGTGACCTCGGGGTCGGCCAGCAGCTCGGTCTTGAAATCCGCCCCCTGTTCCCAGACCTTCATCGCGTTGCGCTGCACCAGGCGATAGCTGTCCTCGCGCGACACACCGGCCTGGGTCAGCGCCAGCAGCACCCGCTGCGACATCACCAGCCCTTTGAACTTGTTCATGTTCTTGAGCATGTTTTCCGGATAGATCACCAGCTTTTCGACCACACCGGCCAGCCGGTTCAGCGCGAAATCCAGCGTGATCGTGGCGTCGGGCGCGATGCCGCGTTCGACCGAGCTGTGCGAGATATCGCGTTCATGCCAGAGCGCGACATTCTCCATCGCCGGGATCACCGCCATCCGTACCAGCCGCGCAAGGCCGGTCAGGTTTTCGGTCAGCACGGGGTTGCGCTTGTGCGGCATGGCGGACGAACCCTTTTGCCCGGGGCTGAAGAATTCCTCGGCCTCCAGCACCTCGGTGCGCTGCATGTGGCGGATTTCAATGGCGATGTTCTCGATGCTGCTGGCGATCACGCCCAGCGTGGCAAAAAACATCGCGTGGCGGTCGCGCGGGACGACCTGGGTGCTGATCGGTTCGGGGCGCAGGCCCAGCATCTTGCAGACGTGTTCCTCTACCGCCGGGTCGATATTGGCAAAAGTCCCGACCGCGCCGGAAATCGCGCCGGTCGCCACTTCCCAGCGGGCCTTTTCAAGACGGTTCTTGTTGCGGTCCATTTCCGCGTAGAAGCGCGCGAAGGTCAGGCCCATCGTGGTGGGTTCGGCATGGATGCCGTGGCTGCGGCCGATGCGAATGGTGTCCTTGTGTTCATAGGCGCGCTTTTTCAGCGCGGCCAGCACCTTGTCCATATCGGCCAGCAGGATGTCGGCGGCGCGCACCAGCTGAATGTTCAGCGTGGTGTCCAGCACATCCGACGAGGTCATGCCCTGATGGACAAAGCGCGCATCCTCGGCCCCGATATGTTCGGCCAGATGGGTCAGGAAGGCGATCACGTCATGTTTGGTCACGGCCTCGATTTCATCGATGCGGGCCACGTCGAATTCCACATCCCTGGCGCGCCAGACCGCTTCGGCATTGGCCTTGGGGATCACGCCAAGCTGGGCCTGGGCGTCACAGGCATGGGCCTCGATCTCATACCAGATCCTGAACCTGGTCTCGGGCGACCAGATGGCGACCATTTCGGGGCGGGCATAGCGCGGGATCATCGGCGGGCCTTTCGGTTGTGGCGGGGTTGGCGGGCTAATAGACTGGGGCCGCGGCTGGGGCAAGGAAAAGGGGGCGGCGATGGTGCCGGCATTGGCGGATTTCGAGGGCGGCTGGCGGCTGGTGCGGATGATCCGGCAGGCGGATGGCCAGACGATGCGGTTTCAGGGCGAGGCGGTCTTTGCCCCCGTGGAGGCGGGGCTGCGCTATCGCGAGGCGGGGGTGCTGGTGATCCCGGGCGAGGGCACGCTGCGGGCCGAGCGCGAATATCTGTGGCGGGATGCGGGCGGGCGGATCGCGGTGGATCATGCCGACGGGCGGGCGTTTCACGATTTCGACCCCGCCGATCCGCAGGCCCGGCACTGGTGCGACCCGGATGACTATCGGGTGTGCTATGATTTCGCGCGCTGGCCGGCATGGCGGGCGGACTGGGCGGTGACGGGGCCGCGCAAGGATTATGCGATGACCTCTGATTACACGCGCGCCTGAGGCGGGGCAGGGGGGCGCTGCCCCCCTCGGGCTGCCCCCCTCGGGCTGCGCCCTCACCCCCCGGGATATTTGGACAAAGCCGAAGGGGATTTGCCTTGCATGGGGGGCGCGGTTCCCCTAAAAGCCAGCATCCTTCCGCATTCGCGAAACCGGCGCAGCCTCTCGTGGCGGGGCGCGGAAGGGGGGACCCGCCTATGAAGCGCGCCTGCAAAGACAGGAGCACACATGCCGCTTTACGAGCATGTCCTCATTGCGCGTCAGGACCTTTCCAACGCGCAGGCCGAAGGCCTGGTTGAACATTTCTCTACCGTCCTGGCGGATAACGGCGGCAAGGTCGTCGAATCCGAATACTGGGGCGTGAAGACCATGGCCTACAAGATCAACAAGAACCGCAAGGGCCATTACGCCTTCCTGAAAACCGACGCGCCCTCGGCCGCGGTGCAGGAAATGGAACGTCTGGCCCGTCTGCATGACGACGTGATGCGTGTGCTGACCGTGAAGGTCGAAGCGCATGAAGAGGGCCCCTCGGTCCAGATGCAGAAGCGCGACGAGCGTGGTGACCGCGGCGAGCGTGGCGACCGGGGTGACCGGGGCGAGCGCCGTGAGCGTTCCGACCGCGGCGACCGCGGCGACCGTCGCTGATCCGGCCTGAAGGAAAGGACATAACCCATGGCGAACAAACCGTTTTTCCGCCGCCGCAAAGTCTGCCCCTTCTCGGGCGAAAATGCGCCGAAGATCGACTACAAGGATGTGCGTCTGCTGCAGCGCTACATCAGCGAGCGGGGCAAGATCGTGCCCGCCCGTATCACCGCCGTTTCGGCCAAGAAACAGCGTGAGCTGGCCCGTGCGATCAAGCGCGCCCGCTTCCTTGCGCTGCTGCCCTATGCCGTGAAGTAAGGAGAGAGGCACATGCAAGTCATCCTTCTGGAACGTGTGGCCAAGCTTGGCCAGATGGGCGAGGTCGTGAACGTCAAGGACGGTTACGCCCGTAACTTCCTGCTGCCGCAGGGCAAGGCGTTGCGCGCCAACGACGCGAACATCAAGTCGTTCGAGACCCGCAAGGCGCAGCTGGAAGCGCGCAACCTGGAAACCCGCAAGGAAGCCGAGGCGCTTGGCGAAAAGCTGGATGGCCAGCAGTTCGTGGTGATTCGGTCCGCCTCGGATTCGGGCGCGCTTTATGGGTCGGTCACGCCGCGTGACGCGGCCGATGCCGCCACCGCCGCGGGCTTCAGCGTCGACCGCAAGCAGGTCGTGCTGAGCGCGCCGATCAAGTATCTGGGGCTGCACAGCGTGTCGGTCGTGCTGCATCCGGAAGTCACCGTTTCGATCGCGCTGAACGTCGCGCGTTCGGCCGAAGAGGCCGAGCTGCAGGCGTCGGGCAAGTCGATCCAGGAACTGGCCGCCGAGGCCGAGGCCCAGGCGGAATTCGAGATCGCCGAGCTGTTCGACGAAATCGGTGCTGCCAACGAGTCCGAAGACGAGCGTTGATCGCGCCGTTGCAGGTATCAGACCGCGCCCTTCGGGGCGCGGTTTTCTTTTGCGAACCGGGTGCACCGGGGGCCTTGTGGGGGCTGTCCACATTTCATAGTGATAGGTAACCGTCGTCTGGCGCAGGCCAGGACACCCCGTCACCCCAGGCTTTCACCGAGTTGAACATGAGCACAGGCCGGACCCACGCGCTGCGCACCGGCGCACTTTCCCTGGTGCTTGTCCTGAGTTTCACGATGACGTCCGAGGTGCTGTATCCGCTGCAGCGCCTGTTCGTGCCCGAAGCCTGGCAGTTCTTTCATGTTCTGTATTTGCCCCATGCGGTGCGGGTCATCGCGGCCTGGCTGTTCGGCTGGACCAGCATCCTGTATCTGGCGCCGGGCAGTTTTCTTGTCATTTTGATCTGGAATCCGATTGAGGCCAGTGTCTGGCAAGCGGCGCTGGTCTATCTGGTGGTGAACGTGTCGTCGCCGCTGACCTTTCAGATGCTGTGCATGGGGCGGGGCAGGTCCACAACCGGCATGCGCCGGGCGATGAACTGGCGTGGGCTGGTTCTGGCCGGGCTGATCGCGGCGCAGATGAACGCGCTGGCCATTGTGGCGATTGCGGGTTCGCAGCTGTTCCCCTCGCAGCTTCAGGTGATTTTGGGCATCGTGCTGGGCAATGTTCTGGGTATTGTCGTCAGCCTGTTCCTGTTGCTGGCGCTGTTTCGGTCGAACGAAAAGCGCCTGCTGGCCCCGGGGCGGGGCCGCGATCAGGCGTGACTGATCCCGGCGCGCGGTCCCAGAACATAGGCCCGGGCCCGGGTTTTCGGCGCGCGCGCGACAAAGCCTTTTTCGATCAGTGATCGCAGGCCGCGGTGAAAGGTCGGTGTCGGGATCTTTGCGCAGAGCGAATGCTTGCGGATCGCCTCGGACCGGATGATGCCGTCACTGTCAACCGCCAGAAGGCGCACCGCATACAGGATGTCCAGTTCGTTTTGCGACAGGGTGTCTATCCCCAGATCGCGTTCAAGACCGAACAGCAGCTCTCGCAAACGGGCGACGCTTTCGAAGCGTTTTATGCTGAAATTCTGATCGTCCATCATTGGCTCACCCTGGAATACTGATATTAGCACACGGCAACCGCGCCGTGGGTTCCTGATACTGTCAGCCTTTCATCAGGTTTTCAATTGCAACTCAACCGTGAAATTGGCTGCGGGCGGCTTGCGGTCAGGCTGCGCCATTTCGCGCCGATCGGGCGGGGGGGCCGTGGCCCGCACGCATGAAAACGGCCGCGCCCGAAGGCGCGGCCCGATTCCTTGATACGGCGCCTGGGATCAGAGTTCGTCCAGCGCCTCGACCGCCTTTTGCAGATCGTCCTTCGAGACGTCCTTGTCCGAGACTTCGGCGCCCGAGACGATGAGATCCACCACCTTGTCTTCGAAGATCGGCGCGCGCAGCTGCTGTTGCATCTGGGCGTTCTGCTGCACGAATTCGAAGAAGGCGCGTTCCTGGCCCGGGTACTGGCGGGCCTGGTTCAGCACGGCCTGGGTCATTTCGGCGTCGCTCACCTCGACCTTTTCCTTGCGGCCGACTTCGGCCAGCAGCAGGCCCAGACGCACGCGCCGTTCGGCCAGCTTCTTGTGCTCGTCCGTCGGTTCGATCGACCCGTGGTTGTGGTCGTGAACCTCGGGGTTTTCCTCGTGCCACAGCTGGTGGGCGATCTGGGCGGCCTCGGCCTCGACCAGGCTGGGGGGCAGGTCGAATTTCACCTGGGCATCCAGCTGATCCAGCAGCGCGCGCTTCATCACCGCGCGGGCGGCGCCCTTGTATTCGGCTTCCAGACGCTCGGCGATCTGTGCCTTCAGCGCGGCCAGATCCTCGGCGCCATAACGCTTGGCCAGTTCGTCATCGACTTCGGCCGGCTTGGGGGCCTTCACCGCCTTGACCTTGCACTTGAACACGGCGTCCTTGCCGGCCAGATGCTGCGCGCCATACTGTTCGGGGAAGGTGACCTTGACCTCAATCTCTTCCTCGGCCTTGGCGCCGACCAGCTGTTCTTCGAAGCCCGGGATGAACGAGCCAGAGCCCAGAACCAGCGGGTAATCCTCGCCCTTGCCGCCTTCGAAGGCGACATCGTCGACGAAACCTTCAAAGTCGATCACGACCTGATCGCCGTCCTTGGCCTTGGTGCCCTTCTTGCGATCTTCGAAGTTCTGGGCGCTCTTGGCCAGGTTTTCCAGCGCCTCGGTGACCGCGGCCTCTTCGGCCTTTACGGTCAGGCGTTCCAGCTTCAGGCCCTTGAGGTCGATTTCCGGGATCTCGGGCAGCTTCTCATACGAGACGCTGACCACGACATCCATGCCTTCCTTCCAGCTTTCGCCGTTTTCCATCTCGATCTTCGGCTGCATCGCGGGGCGGTCGCCGGACTTCTCGAAGTGATCATTCATCGCGCCATCGACGGCTTCCTGCATCGCATCGCCCAGAACGCGGGCGCCGAATTGCTTGCGCAGCATCGGCAGCGGCACCTTGCCCTTGCGGAAGCCCTTGATCTCGACCTCGGGCTGCGCCTCAAGGAGTTTCGCGGTGACTTGCTCGTCCAGCTCGGCGGCGGTGACGGTGATCGTGTAGCCGCGCTTGAGGCCTTCGTTGAGGGTCTCGGTGACCTGCATTGGCATTCCTCTGTGTCTTGGGCCGCCTCACGCGGCTTCGTGCAAAATCAGCCGCCCTTCTATTGGGCGCGGGCTTTGGTGGCAAGGTGAAAACGGGGCTGTGGCGCGCATTCGGCGCACCGGGGAACCGGATCGGGGGCCGGCGCGTTATGGGGCCGTGACGTCCCCGGGGCGCTACCCTCACAACAAGGAGAGATATGATGACCCGTTTCCTGTTCCTTCTTCCCGCGCTGGGTCTGCTGGCCGCCTGCGAAGACCCGACCCAGTCGGCCCTGGCCGGGGCGGCGACGGGCGCCGTGGTCGGCGCCGCGGTGGCCGATGATGACGACCGCTGGGCGGGCGCGGCGATCGGCGGCACGCTGGGCGCGATCGCGGGCGATTACATCGGGCGCACGCAGGATGGAACGCGGTGCATCTACCGCGATGCCTATGGCCGCGAATATGTCGCCGCCTGCCCGTAAGGGCGGCCGCTGACACCCGCGTGCAACGCGTGATCGGTGGCGGGGCCGGTGGTGGTGCGGGTGGAGGGACTTGAACCCCCACGCCTTGCGGCGCCAGAACCTAAATTGGGCGAAGATTTCGAGCGATCAGGAAGTTAGCGGAAAAGTTTCGCAGGACATTGCGGGAACGCATCATAAATCTGCGAAACGGCCAAAATCGACATCTAGACAAAGAAAAACCGCTGAGGGGGCGGCCACCCACCTCAACGGCAATATCAAAGTCTTCATCCAAACAGCCTACTCCATCCGCTCTTGCGCCTCAAGCCTTCTGGGGGCGCTGGCATGAGCTGGAAGGTGGCGAACCTCTGCGCCGAGAGGAAATTCGGCAGCCCCGTGCGTAAGCAGATCATCATGTTCTTGGCCGACAAGGCGAGCGACGATGGATCGGGGATCTGGTGCTCGAAGGGCACCGTCCAGCGCCATACTGAGTTGGGCGAGTCGACGGTCAAGCGGACGATCACAGAATTCCTGCGCGAAGGTCTTCTGGTCGAGACTGGGCGGCGCCCCTGCAAGAACGGCTACACGGTGATTTACCGGATCGTTCTGGGCGTGGTGAACGGCCTGGAAGCGATCTCCGAACCGGACGACGAACCCGAATTTTCGACGGGGTCCACAGCGGACGGGGTTCCGCATGGCCCCGGAACGGGGTCCGCTCCGGACGGGGTACCGGGTCCAGAGCGGGCCCCAAACCATCCTAAAACCATCCAGAAACCACCTACGCGCGCAGACGCGCGCGAGGCGGAGGATCGGGATTTCGAGAAAGCATGGAACGCCTATCCGGCGGATCGGCAGCGGGACAAGGCCACCTGCCACCAGCATTTCGAACGTGCCATCGAGGAGGGCGCGACGGCAGAGGAAGTCGTCGATGCGGTCAAAGCCTATGCGGCCGAGACCGCAGGATACACCCGCTCGAAGGTTTGTTTCTCCGACAACTGGTTTCGTGAGAGCCGCTGGCAGCGGCACGTCGAAGAGATGCGCGAGACCCAGGTCGAGGAAGCGAAGCGCCAAGAGGAGCATTTCCGGCAGCTCGCCGGGTGGGTCAAGGACCGCCATTGGATGTGCAAGCACATCTCGCGCACCCAGGCTGGGGAATTGCTGTCGCGTGGATTGGTTTCCGGGCCAGAGCTTCAGGGTGCGGAGGTGGCATCGTGACCTCTGCCATCGGTCAGTCTGAGCAAAGAGCAAGGCGACCCGGTTCTAGGTCTTCGACCGTCGAACCGGGGCCTTGCGAGGGGCGGCAAGCCTCCCCTTCGAACCCCAACCGGACCGCGCGGGGCGCGGTCCCCTCGGAAAAGCAGGAAGCCGTATTCTTCTACTGCTCCTCCGAGGAAAAGGCGCTGATCCGGCAGGCGGCTGCGGATCGCGGGCTGTCCATGTCCGCCATGCTTCGGCAGCTCGCCACGGGTGCGGCTCCGAAGCGGCGCAAGCCTGCGCCCCGTGTCGATCCCGCGCTCGTGCTGGCTGTGTCCCGCTATGGCGGGAACCTCAATCAGATTGCGCGGTGGCTCAACACGGCGACCCGCGCGGGCCGGGCCAGCGAGATCGAGGCCCTGCGCGTTGCGGCGGCGCTGGTCGGCATCGAGCGGCGGTTGGCGGAGATCCTTGCACAGCACCGGAGGCCGCCCGGATGCTGATCAAGTTCTTCCCCAACGGCAAGGGCGGCGGCGCGGGGCCGGTCGAATACCTGACCGCCCGCACCGTGCTTGCCTATGACGACAACCGCGACCTGATCCGCGATGCGGCAGGCCGGCCCATGAGCGTCACGCGCGAGCCGTTGCCGGAGGTCGTGCGCGGCGATCCCCAAGGCATGATTGACCTGATTGACGCGTGCCCGCACAAATGGACCTATCGCGCCGGCGTCGTCAGCTTCGCCCGCGAGGACGCCCCCTCCGAAGACCAGCAGCAGGAGGTGATCGACCGTTTCGAGGAGATCGCCTTCGCCGGGCTCGATGCCGACCGCTACGCCTGCCTCTGGGTGCGCCACACCCACGAGGATCGCGTCGAGCTGCATTTCTGCACGCCACGCATGGAGCTGCACAGCGGGCGCAGCCTCAACATCGCCCCGCCCGGCTATGAGCGCGCCTTCGACAGCCTGCGCGACCTGATGAACAAGACCCACGGCTGGGCCGATCCCATGGACGTGGAGCGCGCGGCCGAGGTCAAGCCGGTGTCGGAAACCCCGGACCGCGCCGCCGGACGCGACGGGCTCCATGCCTGGATCGCCGACCAGATTTCCATGGGGTTGATCGAGGATCGCACCGGAATGGTCGCGGCCTTGACCGATGCGGGCTTCGAGGTGCCCCGCGCGGGCACGAATTACCTGACCGTCAAAGACCCCGAGACCGAAGAACGGTTTCGCCTGAGAGGAGAGATTTTCCATGAAGACTGGAGAGCCGAAGCAACGGCTGAGCGAGAAGCTGAACGCGGACATGGAGCGGATCAGGGCAGAGAACGCCGCCTTGATCGACGCACAGTTGCAGAGCTTCAGGACCGATTTGAAGACCACTGCCGAAAACGCGCTGGCTACAATCAAGACCGATACGGAAGGCTACCTGCTACGCGTGAGGAAGCACCTCATGCGGCAGAGCGCGAACGCAGCACGGCCGGAATGGAAGGCCCTGATGTGGCCGATGCTGGTGGCCTGCTGCCTGATGATCAGCGCCGGGGTTTCGACCTGGACGGTGATGACCTGGCTGATGCCCAACCTGAACACGATGGGGCTCCGTGTGATCGAGCGTCAGGAGGCGACCTATCTGATCCCGCGCAGCGGCGGGGCGACGTTGACCCGTTGTTCGCTGGCGGGGGAACCCGTGGACTGCCTGATGATTCCGAAGGAATGAGCGATGGATGGTCTGACGCCGCTCGAACGCGAATTACTGGGCTACGTCGAGCAGTTGACGGAAGCCTCGAAGGCATCCGTGCAGGAATTGGCCGCCTCCGGTCAGGACAAGCGAACGGAACTGGATGGGTTGCGCGGCTCCATGATCGCGTTGCTCAGGTCGCAGCTCTCATTGGTCGAAGCCTTGAACGGCTGGATGCAGGATGGCCCCGACACCACGCAGGCCCCGTCGAAGCTGAAGGACAGCCTGTCGCTCGCGCTGGAGGCGCAGAAGCGCCTCGGGACGCGGTGACCGACGAGATCGGGGAGGACGTGCATGGCCTGCGCCATTGATCGGCAAATCCGGCTCTCCGCCGGACACGCAACACTGAACAAGCGACACGCGACACGCGACACGCGACCGTGGCCACTCAACACCGGACAGTCAACACGCAACAGGCGACACCGGACAAGCGACAGGCAACACGCAACACGCAACACCGGACAAGCAACACTGAACACTGAACACTGAACAAGCGACGGGAGTAACCGTATGATTTATCGAGCTATCTTGTTTCTCGCTTTGACTGCCGCTCCGGCGATGGCGGATCAGATCGAGTTGAACAATTCCATCCAACCCGTAGAGACCGACCGCTACGGCTGCGCGATCCGCCCGCGACCGGAACATCTGACCTTCCGGTCGTTTCGAGATGCATGGCGCTCGGTGGCGGCGGACGACCTCTATAGCCTGAAGCGGCATGAGATGGCGCTGGAGGCCGGTTCTTGCGATTGCGAGACTCTGTGGCCCGACTGGTCCATCATCGAGGGCGAGTTCGAGGAGCTGGGCTTTGCCGCCCCGACCGGCACCGACAGCCTGCACATCGCATGGTCGGCAGAAGAGTTTTTCCCGGTCATTTCCGATCTTCGGGATCGGTTGCGCATCCAATGCCTGGAGGCGGAGTGATGGGTATCGTTTCCTTTATCGTTGAAGCGGCCGACCAAGGGCTCGAAACCGTGGCGACCTCTCAGTTTGCGGCGGTCGCGGAGGTTTCCGGCACGGTGGTCGTCGGAGCCGCGACCCTCGCGATGATTGTCTTGTTCATCAACATGGCCTGGCAAATCCGTCCGATGGATGGGAGGGAGCTGTTGGTCTTGTCGCTCAAGATCGGCCTGATCAACACATTCGCGTTCAACTGGGCGAACTTCAACTTCGTCAGCGGGCACATCATCGACGGCCTCGATGAACTCGCGGGAAGCCTGATCGGCTCCGCCACCGGGGACGACGGTGCGGGGCCAGAGTATTTCGCTGCGCGCTTCGACCTTCAGCTCGACAGGCTGGCCGAATACGGCAACTCGGCCACATCGCATATGGGGGCGGTCAGCAAGGCCGTGATGGGGGTGTTCTTCATGGCTCTCCTGGCTGTGGTCAGCGGCGCGGCGGGTGCCGTTCTCGTCCTCGCAAAGATGATGATGACATTCCTGATCGGCATCGCCCCCATCATGATCCTCTGCTCGATGTTCCCGGTGACGAAGGACTATTTCCATCGCTGGCTGTCCTCGCTGGCGAGCTTTGCCCTTTACCCGGTCGTGATGGCTGGCATTTTCTCGATGGTCTTCGGCCTGGTGGGGCTATTGGTCAGCCAGATCGGATCGGCGGATTCTGTCGAACAAGTCGGTGGGACCATCCCGTTTCTGGCGGTGGTCATCCTCTCGCTTGCGATGGTCATCGCAATCCCCTTCATCGTGCCGATGATCTCGGGCAACTTGCAGGCGGGCTGGGCCGCGGCGGCCGTCGGCGGCAGCATGAGGAGAATGATGCCGCAATCCCGTCCGCAGCAATCGAACCGAGCATCCTCGAACGCAACGAGCGATACGAGCCGGAGGTTGAATGCCGGAGCAGACGCAACCCGTTCCTCAAACTCCGCAACAGATCCTCGCCCTTCGACCGGCACGGGGGCCAAGATGCAACGCATGATGGACCGCGCGGAACGCCTGAGTGAAGACGCGAAGAAGAAGCGGTGATGGGGCGACGGCTCACGATCAGGCTGCGGCTTAGGAGACCATGCTTTGCCGTGGCCCGATTTCATCTTCCCCTAAATATCCTCGGGGGAGCGCCGTAGGGCGCGGGGGCAGACAGCCCCCATCCTCTCCTGAAGACAAAAGGGGCGCGGCCAGCCGCGCCACAGCTATCCTTTTGAAGGGGGAAGGAGTTTCGGCTTCCTTCCCCCTGAAGCGAAATAGACAGGGCCGTGTCCTCGGCTTCGCCTGCGGGCCGCACCACCCCTGTCGATTTCGCTTCACCCCCATCCTCTCACGCTCGCCGCTCGGCAGGGGTAAGCGGGCGCTTACCCTCCCTTCAATGATGAAGAGGGCGCGGGATTGGGGCGCTCCGTGGATCAAAAAAACGGAGTGAAAACCATGCCAAGGCAAAATAGACTGGAAGCGAAAGCAATCAAGCGTATCCTCGATGCCAGGACGCGCGAAATCGTCGGATGGCTCTACGAGTGGAACACCGGCGAGATACTTCCGCGCTGGAAGGACGGGCGTAGGGAAAATGTCATTTACGAGTAAGGCCCCGAGGCGCGCGCGGTTACGTCTTTCTACGTATGGCAGGACAAGTGGTCGGAAGCCCTTGGTCATGCACGAACAGCTTGCGCCACTATATCCGGGTGGCGCTCGATCACCTTCAGGAGCAACACCGCAGCCCGATCCGGGCTGCGCCGGTTTTGCTCCCAATCCCTGATGGTGCTTTCTGCCAGCCCATATCGTTCAGCAAAAGCGGACCGAGTAAGCCCTTGCTGCCTGCGGATCGCGGCTACGTCAACGGTCTCGGGCACATAGACAGCGGCAGGTTCCGCATCGCCCCGTGCGATTTCCAGCGCCTCATTGGCGCTCTGGATCAGCTCTTTGCCGAAACTCATGCTCGTGTTCCTTTCTATTTCGATGGGCATCTGCCAACGTGGGAAAGAGGCGGGCCTGTTCGTTTTGCTCGCCTTGCGCCAGGTTCGCATTGTCTTTCCGGAGTAGGAACATCGCCAAGAGGCCACGATCATGACACATGGACCCAAACCGGACCTTACCATTGGCGGTCACGCCGAGGAACCGACGACTCCCAGTCATCCCGATCAGCACGCTTTAATCGATTGGGGGACATTCGGACCGAAAGACTCTCGCATCGAGCAGTTGGTATGGGAACTCGCGCATGATCACGGCCTACGGCTATCAGAAATCGAGAACATAATCATTGACGCGCTCGAAAAGCGACTTCGGTAGACTTCGAAAGCTCGCGCCTTTGGGATCGGATCAGATCTTCTGCAACAATGCTTCCAAGCCTCCAACCTGTTGGCTTGCATCTAGATAGGACTGGTAGGCATTCGTCGCATCAGTAATCAGTTCATCGTATGTTATGATTTTCGCGTTTTGCTGAGCCATAGACAGCCTATCATTCTCATCAAACCCTACGGGCGGTTGCGAAATGAGAAGATAGATGTCGAGTGGCGGCTTCGGTTTGTTCGGATGTTTGTCAGCGTAAAACTGTTCGACGGCTTTCCTATATTTTCGAGCTTGCTCATATAGGTCATCAAACTTCAGATTCTTGAGTTTAGGACGTTTAAGCTCAACAACCACATGTCTTCCACTACTAGCTCTGTAGGAAATATCGAGACGAGCTCCTGTCGAATCTGGATCAACATTTTTAATATGCTCGGTAAGCGTCAATTCCATTTCCGCACGTCCAGACACGCGATCCCAGGCGGGGTCCAAGAGCCAAAGGTGGTCAAATAGGTATTTTTGCGCCACTTTTTCCAACGCTTCGGTGTCGTCTTTGATGCTTCGAAATTTTCGGATTATTTCGAGTCTCTGTTTCGTAATATCTGCATAAGCGGCTTCTTCAACTTCGCTTAAGCTTCCGAAGATCGCTGCGAACTCCGGCCCCAATACATCGGTAATCCTTTCAAGTTCGTCCAACTGGTTTTTAATACGAAGTTTCTCAAATCCTATGATAGCGCCTCGGTACAATGTTGCTTTAGCGGAATTATTTTTGCTTTCATCAGAGTGAATTGTGGCGTTTTGAATTGAGGTCATCATTCGACGAGCGGTTCTTTGATCCCGCTTATCTTTGAGCCCTTCCAACCATTCAATGACAGCTTCGTTGCCCGGCGTGCCCTTTTCTAAACCAAGTGCCAACCGCCAATCATCCCACTGGCCGCCTATAGATTCCAGCGTGGACATAGCAAAGCCGATCAACGCACGGTATTTCGGATCATCCTTTTTAATCGCCTCCCGGCTTGCGGTTGCGCGATCAGTGTCATCTTCATCCAAGAAATCGGCATGAATTTCGCCTACCAGATAGTTTTGATAGTATTTCGCACTATTCAAGCCTCCGAGGACATTTTCGGCAAATACCCGCCCGTTGGCAAAAATTGCCAAGGCATTGGCACTATCTTCCTTAGCGCCAAGATTACTCGGCTTGACGACGCTGGCCACAAATCCAGTGACTTTTGCCGAGGAGCCATCCGGTAGCGATACGATATTTGAAAGCAACTTTTTGCAAGTCTCGGGAGGTGTTTCCTTAGTGACGGCTATGTTCGTCGCAAGTTCTGAAACCCGATCCATTGTTTCTTGGTCAAATGCCCACAAAAATTGGACCTTGTCGTAAATATCCCTATCCGCTTCTGTGATCTCTTTATCTTGAAGGAATACGCGAAAATCGTGCTTTTTACCCAAGACACTAAATCGTCGCGCGAGCTTTGTTCGAAGATAAGTCTCAGTTCTATTTAGAGTTTTAAGGACTTGAGTAAGTTCGATTCTGGTCCCTTGTCCGCTCTTCAAAGGAGTTGCGTTAAACTCGTCAAGAATGATGGGATTTCTTTTCTCAAGGTTCCTTTTCAGATCTGGTACATCCACCTCAAAGGCGATCTGCTCTCCGCCCAAGGTCTGAGACGTAACGCGAACGAAGTTAGATAGTGCGAACATCGAAAGTTTACCGATGCCTTTCCGCCCCATAACTTTGCGCTTCCCAGAACGACTATAG
>NZ_JBKFEY010000023.1:0-37289 GCF_046507575.1 Pontitalea aquivivens
CATCACCCCGGCGACAGAGGTGGATTTCGACCTCGACAACGCGAGCCCGGCCTCCGGCGCGCTGCGCAAGCGCTGCCAGGCGCTGATCGAAAGCGTCGAGGACAGCTTGGGCGGGCTGGCCGCCGGTGCGGTGCAGCTGCGCGCCGAATGCGGCTCTGCCTTCTTTTCCGATCTCGTGGCGCATAGAGAGGTGCGCGAGACCTATCTCAACACCGCCGCCGCGGCCGATCTGCGGGGCAGGGTGGGCGAGGAGGTCAGCTTCGGCGGCATCACCTTCCGCCGTTACCGGGGCGGACTTGGCTTCGGCGTGCCGACCGACAAGGCGATCTTCTATCCCGAAGGCGTCGACGGGCTCTTCGAGATCTATTACGCCCCGGCGGACACCTTCGAGACGGTCAATACCCTTGGCCTGCCGCTCTATGCCCGGATGATCCCCGATCGGGACCGCGACGAATGGGTCCGGCTCGAGATCGAAAGCAACCCGCTGCCGATCTGCACCCGGCCCCAGGTGCTGCGTTCGGCACGGCGGACGTGATGACGGCCTTTGCGGCGGCCCTCGCTCAGCTTTTTGCCGATCCCAACCTGTCGGTAGCGATCTGGCACCGCGACGCCACGGGTCAGTTCACGCCGGCCCGCGGCATCCTGCGCCGCCCTGACGAAATTACCGAGTTCGGGGCGGCGCGTCTGATCTCGGAAACCACGCGTATCGACGTGCCGGTCAGCGCGCTTCCCGCGCCACGGCCCGGGGAGGAGATCGTGATCGGGGAGGAGACCTTCCTCATCCAGGGCGAGCCGCGCCGGGATCGGGAGCGGCTCGTCTGGACGCTGGAGTTGGTGCCGGGATGAAACTGAAACTCGACATCGGTCCGGACATCGGCGACCTGATGCAAGCCGAGATCGACGAGGGCGCACGCGCTGTCTCGGGCGCGATCCGCGCAGCGGGCGCGGGGCTGAAGACCAGTTGGCGCGGTCAGATCACCGGGGCAGGGCTTGGCGCGAGGCTGGCGAACACCATTCGCGCGGCGCATTTTCCGAGCGGCAAACCCAGCCTCAATGCCGCCGCCCTTGTCTGGTCCAAGGCGCCGGTGATTGTCGGGGCGCATGACACTGGGCCGTTGATCCGCTCGAAGGACGGCTTTTGGCTTGCGATCCCAACGGAAGCGGCGGGCAAATCCGCGCGCGGCGGCCGCACCAGCCCGGGCGACTGGGAGCGCCGCACCGGCCTGCGGCTGCGCTTCATCTATCGCCGGACGGGCCCGAGCCTTCTGGTGGCGGAGGGGCGGCTGAACACCAAGGGCAGGGCGGTGGCCTCGCGCTCGAAAACCGGCCGCGGCCTCACCACCGTGCCGATCTTCCTCCTGGTGCCGCAGGTAAAGTTGCCGAAGCGGCTGGATCTGGCGCGGGATGCGGAGCGGGCGGTGGATGGCGTGCCGGGGAGGATTGCGGCGGAATGGGGCAAGTGATGTGTCGGCCATTTTTGGGCATCATGGTCCTCGGAAGAACAGCCCGAAAACCCCTGTCATGTCCCATTGGCTGCCAAAGGGGCCATGATGAAACCTCAGTGACGGACCAGCCCGATGAACGGATACTCCAGAAGGTCCCTTGATGCAGGTCTCGAACACCGGGGAAACGATCTCCGGTCGGCGTGCCTGTGCACCTGTTTTCCCCTTCGGGCCTCGTCAATCGGCCGCTATCGTCATGTCGATCTGGATCATGAAAATGCCATCCTCGAGTGCTTGGACGGCAATCTGTCCGGACTCCACCTCGGCGTTCGAAAACAGAAGCCGTCCATCGAACATCATCTCGGTGTTGAGATCATATCCCGCGGCTGCCAGCGCCGTTTGCCAGTCGGGGAACAGAGGGGAAGGATCATTTTCCACCGACACCTGGAGCAGGCGGGTGCTGGCGCCGATCTGTTGATCCATGAGCACCTCGTGCGGTTCGGGCAGGGTGATGCCCTGCGGCAACCAATTGGGCAACTCGGCCCAGGCGGTTACCGGCAAGAAGAGGCTTACCGCGAGCGCGCGGACCAAGGGGAGTGACAGCTTGTTCATCTTCCGACTCCAGTTCTCCAGATCACCCGAACGATGCTATCACGATGAACGCAAAGCGTTCAGAAAAACAAACGTGCGCGCCGTCGTGCCGATCTTCCTTCTGGTGCCGCAGGTCAAGCTGCCGAAGCGGCTGGATCTGGCGCGGGATGCGGAGCGGGCGATTGACGCGGTTCTCGGCCTGATCGTCGCAAATTGGCGCAGAAGAGGTTTTTCGGAATAGGTGCCCTTGCTGCGCGCGGCGTGCGCTGTCTTCAATACGCCCATAGATTGAATTTGCAACCCCGCCATGAGGCCTGCGATGCCCACCACCCGCGAAACCATCCTTTCGGCGCTGCACAGCCAGCTTCAGGTCCTGGACACCGTGGTGCTGCGCAACGCGGCGCTGCCGGAACGGATCGGCCGGGAGGGGCTTTTGATCCTGCGCGATGGCGAACCGGGGGAGCCGGAGGTGACGCTGTCGCCGCTGCGCTATCATTACCAGCACCGGGCAGAGATCGAGGCGATCGTGCAGGCGGCCGAGGGGCGCGATGCGGCGTTCGACTGGCTGGTGACCAGCCTCGGCTCGGTGATTGCCGCCGACCGGACGCTAGGCGGCTTGTGCGACTGGATCGAGGCGGAAGCGCCGCAGCCGGTGGACTTGGCCCTCGAGGGGGCCGCGAGCCTGAAGGCAGCGGTGATCCCGGTCGTTCTGTATCATACAACGGCCGATCCCTTGGCCTGATTTCGACAACTTCTCAAAAGGACAATACCAATGGCACGAGCCCAGGGCGCGCGGGCGCAGATGGCGCTTGCGTTCGAGACGAGTTACGGCACCCCGCCGGCGGGCGGGTTCACGCGGATGCCCTTTGCCAGCACGACGCTCGGGGCGGAGCAGCCGCTAATCAGTTCGGAATTGCTGGGCTATGGCCGCGATCCGCTGGCGCCCGTGCGCGATGCAGTGACGGCCGATGGCGCGGTGGTGGTGCCGATCGATGCGCGCGCTTTCGGCTTCTGGCTGAAGGCGGCCTTCGGGACGCCCACCACCACCGGAACCGATCCCTATACGCATGAATTTGCCTCGGGCGGCTGGTCGCTGCCGAGCCTCTCGATCGAGACGGCCATGCCCGAGGTCCCGCGCTATGCGATGTATTCGGGCTGCGTGGTCGATCAGATCTCCTGGGAGATGAACCGGGCCGGCCTGCTGACGGCGACGGTGAACCTGGTGGCACAGGGCGAGACGACGGGAACGACCAGCACGGCTGGTACCTTGGCCGAGATCGACCTCCTGCGGTTTGGCCATTTCAACGGATCGATCCGGCGCAATGGCGTGGCACTTGGCAACGTGATCTCGACGCAGATCACCTATGCCAACGGCCTTGACCGGATCGAGACGATCCGGGCGGACGGCAAGATCGACGGGGCCGATCCGGGGATGGCGGCGCTCACCGGCAGTCTCGAAGTGCGCTTTGCCGACACGGTGCTGCTCACGCAGGCGGTGAACGGCACCGAATGCGAGTTGGAATTCGCCTATACGCTGGCGACGGGGGAAAGCTTCACGCTGACCGCACATGCGGTGCATCTGCCCAAGCCCCGGATCGAGATTGCCGGGCCGCAGGGCATCCAGGCGAGTTTCGACTGGCAGGCGTCGAAGGGGATCAGCCCCGCGCGGATGTGCACCGCGGTTCTGATCAATGATGTGGCGGGGTATTGATCATGTTGAGACTCGATCTGACGCAGACGCCCTCCTGGCTTGACCTGATGCCCGGGGTCCGGGTGCAGCTGCGCCCGCTGAGCACGGCGCTGATGGTTGCGGTGCAGCGCGATCCGGCGGTGCGGGACCTGCCCGACGACACACCGGACGAGGTCCGCGCAGTCGCGGCCGCCAAGGCGCTGGCGCGGCGCGCGATCCTGGCCTGGGACGGCGTGGGCGATGGGGATGGTCGGCCGATCCCGGTGACGCCCGAGGGGATCGACGCGCTCCTCGAGATCTGGCCGATCTTCGAGGCTTTCCAGAGCGGTTATGTCGCGAAGGCCCTGCTGCTGGATGCAGAAAAAAACGCCTCCGCGCTCTCGCAGAATGGTCCTTCGGCGGGGGCGACCGATACTGCGAAGCCTGCGCGCAAGCCTGCCCGGACTGCCCGGCGCGGCTGAACGCGCCGATCACCTTCGAGGGCGAACAGATATGGGATCTGGTGGGGCGGCTCGGCGGGCAGTTGCGCGTCGCGGGCGGCCTCGGCGGCGGCACGATCCTTGGCTGGGACATGGGGGCAGCGCTGGCGATGGCGCGGGCGCTGGGGATCGACGCGCGTGTCGCCGCTGAAGTCCTGCCCGCGCTCGAGGCGGTGATGGTGCGCAGGCTGAACGCGCAGATGGGGGAGGGTCGAGATGACTGAAAAACGCGTTTCTGTCCGCCTTTCGGCGGTGGGCGGCCGCCAGGTGCGCGCGGAACTGGAGGGGATCGGGGCGGCGGGATCGCGGGGTTTCACGCGGATTTCGCGGGAAATGGATCTGGCCACTGCGCGGCTGGCGGCCTTCACCCGGCGCGCGAAGCTGGCGGCTGCGGCGGCGGGCGCGGCGGTGGCGACGGCCGGTGTGGCGCTGGTGCGCTCGGGTCTGCAGACGGTGGATGCGCAGGCCAAGCTTGCGCAATCGCTGGGCACCACGGTGGAGAGCCTGCAGCGGCTCGCGCGCGCGGGCGAACTGGCCGGTGTCGGATTTTCCGGGATCGAGCAGGCGACAAAGGACATGACGCGGCGGCTCTCGCAGGCGGCGACGGCGGGCGGCCCGGTGGCGGAGGCGCTGGACCGGCTGAACCTCTCGGCCGGCACCCTGCTGCAAATGCCGCTCGACCAGCGCATCGCCGCCGTCTCCGCTGCGATGGAGGATTTGATCCCGGTGACGCAGCGCGCTGCTGTGGCGGGGCAGATCTTTGGCGAGGAAGGCTCGATCGCGATGTCGCGCATCGACACCGCCACGCTGCGCCAGGCGACCGAGGATGTCCGCCACTTCGGCGTGGTGGTCTCGGAAGCCGATGCCGATCAGATCGAGCGCACGAATGATGCGCTCTCGCGGCTCGGGCTGATCTGGCGTGGGGTGTCGAACCAGCTTGCCGTGGCCGCCGCCCCGGCGCTGGAGGCGGTGGCCAATGCCATGGCCGCGCTCGCGCGCAGCACGGGCTCCTTGGGCCACGCGATCGGCCTCGCCTTCGACAATATCGGACGGCTCGGCGCCTATGCCGCGACCTTTGCCGGGGTGATGGCCTGGCGCTGGGTGGCGTCTCTGGCGCTGGCCGCGCTGTCGGTGAAGGGCCTGACGCTCTCGCTTGTCGCTCTGCGCGGCGCGCTGATCCGCACCGGGATCGGCGTGCTGATCGTCGGGGCCGGGGAACTGGTGCATCAGATTGCACGGCTTGCCATCGCGACCGGCGGCATCGGCACTGCCCTGTCGCTGCTCAGGGATCTCGCGGTGCAGGCCTGGGACCGCCTTGCTTTCTCCGCCGCCGCCGCCTGGTCCCGGGTCGAGTCCGGCTGGGCTGCGGCACAGGCCGGGATCCTCGAAGGCCTGCAGGGCCTCAGGCAAAGATCGACGACCTGCTGCCCTGGAACTTCAACCCGTCAAGCTGAAACCAGGTGAGGCGGCGCGGCGATCGCGGCGGCCTTCGGCTATACCGATGCGGTCAGCATGGCGACGATCGGCGGGGGTGCGGCGACCTATATCGTGGGTCCGGTGACCGGCACCGCCTTGGGCGCCAGTTCCGAGGTCATCGCCCTGTCGGTCGCTGCGGGGCTGCTGAAGGCGGTGCTGGTGATGATCGGCACGCCGCTGGTCGCGCCGCTGATCGGGCTGAACAACCCGAAATCGGCCATGGCCTATGGCGGGCTGATGGGCACGACCAGCGGCGTGGCCGGGGGGCTGGCCGCGACCGACAAGCGGCTGGTGCCCTATGGCGCGATGACGGCGACCTTCTTCACCGGGCTGGGCTGTCTGATGGGGCCGTCGGTCCTCTATCTGGCGCTGCTGGCTGTGACGGGCTGACCGTCTCGACCGCCAGCACCACGAGGCCCAGCCCCGCGGCCAAGGCCCACAGATGCCACAGGATGGGCGCGATCTCGGGCAGGGTCGCGCCCATCTGCGTGACCCGCACCAGCCCGTCGATGGCCGCCGTCGACGGGATCAGCTGCGCCAGCGCGTTGAGATGGGCCGGGATCGCCTCGACCGGCCAAGCGAAGCCCGACAGGAAGAAGAACGGCATCCCGAGCGCCAGCAGCACGACCTGCACGACCTCGCCCCGCCGGAACAGCGCCGCGACCAGCTGCGCCAGAAACCCGGCCGCCAGCAGGAAGGGCAGGCCCAGCATCATCAGCGCCCCCGGCCCGCCCAGGATCGGCAGGCCATAGAGCACCGGCAGCACGATCAGATAGACCGGCAGCAGCCCCGCCCAGATGGCCAGCCACGCCCCCGCCCGGCCCAGCAGCCGCCAGACCGGATGGCCGGGCAGCGGCCCGCGCCGGGTCGCAGCCAAGGCCAGCCCCATCATCATCGTCTGCTGCAGGATCAGCACGAAGGCCGCGGGCAGCACATAGGTCGCGTAGCCCGCCGCGGGGTTGAACAGCGGCACCTCGATCTGGTTCGCGGGGCTGACCTGGGCGGTGGCCACGGCGCGGGGCGTGCCTTGGGCGATCAGGCGCCCGGCCTCGACCTCGGCGCCCATCTGGCGCAGGGGGACGGCGGCGCCCTGCATCACGCGCTGATACATCAGGAAATAGCTGGCATCGGCATAAAGCGCGACGGGGCTCTGATCGCCGCGCAGCAGGGCGCGTTCGAACCCGTCGGGGATCAGCATGACGCCATAGGCGCGGCGTTCATGGACCAGCCGCGTGGCCTCGGCCATGTCGGGGGCGAGATGGGTCAGGGCAACGGCCTCCGACGCGTCCACGCGCCGCGCCAGATCGGCCGAAGCGGTCGATCCGTCCTGATCGACCAGCACCACCGGCACATCGCGCAGAAGCTCGGCCCGATAGGGCAGCGGATAGATCAGCGCATAGATGACCAGCGCCAGCAGGACGATCATGCGCACCTGCCGGTCGCCCAGCACGGCGGCCAGCTCGGCGCGGAAGGCGGTGGCCAGCGCGGTCATGACGCGACCTCCTGCCGGGCCAGGCGCGACAGCTGCGCCAGGATCAGCGTGGCCAGCACGCCCGCGATCACCGCCAGCCACAGGACCGACATGGCGGAGATGTCCAAGGGCGTCGCGCGCAGCGACTGGTCGATGCGCAGCTGCACATACCAGGTGCCGGGAATGGCCGCGCCCCAGGCCTGGGCCAGGGTCGACATCGCCTCGCGCGGGAAACCCAGCCCCATGAATCCGAAGGCCGGCGCGGTGATGATGGCGATCAGGCTGGCCGCCCGGCCCATGTCACGCGACAGCACGAAGGCCAGCGCGCCGATCATCTGCGACGCCAGCACGAACAGCACCGCGCCAAGCGCCATCAGCCACAGCGACCCGCGCAAGGGCACCGCCAGCCAGCCATAGAGCGCCACGTCCGACAGGCCCAGGAGCAGCAGGAAGACGACCGTATAGGGCAGGATCTTGCCCAGCATCGCGGGCAGGATGCCGCCCGCCATCCGCATCAGCACGCGCGGATGCCGCCCCGGGCCGAAATCCAGCGAGACCGCATAGGCGGTCGCGGCGCCGGCGATGATCTGCAGGACCGTGGGGATCAGCGCGGCCAGCAGGAAATGCACATAATCAAAGGCCGGGTTGAACAGGGCATGCGCCTGCATCGGGATGGGCTGCAGGGCGACCATGGCCTGCACGGGCGCCTCGCCCTGGCCTTGGCGCACCGATAGGCGCAGGCCCGCCAGCGCCGTGTCGATGGCATTGCGGGCGCCGCGGGCGACCAGCGATCCGGCGCTCATGTGCTGGTTGTCGTAGAAGGTGACGATCTCGGGGCGCGCGCCCCGGGTGATGTCGCGTTCCAGGTTCTGGGGCATCAGCACCGCGCCGCGCACCGCACCGGACACGATCAGCGACCGCGCCTCGGGCAGGTCTGATGCGCGATGGGTCACGGTCAGTTCGGGTGCCGCGTCCAGCATCCGCGTGACCGCCCGCGACAGGTCCGACCGGTCCAGGTCGATCACCGCCACCGCCATGCCCGTGGGAATCCCTGCGCGAAAGATCCCGCCCAAGACCAGCAGCATGATCAGCGGCAGCACGATCACCAGCCCCGCCAGCGCCGGGCGGCGCGGCAGCAGGCGGAACTCGCGTGCCATGACGGCCAGCACGGCCCTAGCGGTCCAGCTGGATCAGCGCGGACATGCCGGGGCGCAGACCCTCCAGCGGCGCGACGGGCCGGGCCCGCAGCTCGAAGCTGCGCAGGTCGAAATCGCCCGTCGCGCGGGTGGCGCGCCAGCTGGCGAACTGGCCCTGCACGTTGATCAGGGTGATCTCGGCCTCGGTCTCCGTGTCCAGCGCGGGGATGCGGATGGTCAGCCGGTCGCCCATCGCCAGCCCCGCCAGCAGGTCCTCGCGCAGGTTGAAGGTGAACCAGGCCTGATCCAGATCGACGATGGTGAACAGCGGCGCGCCCGGGCCGACATTCTCGCCCAGCTCGATCGTGCGGCCCGAGATCTCGCCCGACATGGGCGCGAAGATCCGCAATTCGTCCAGATCGGCCTGGCGTTGGGCCAGCGCGGCCTCGGCCTGGGCGACCTGGGCCGCGGCGACCTCGCGTTCCTCGGGCGAGGCCCCGGCCCGGGCCAGGTCCAGCTGCGCCTCGGCGGCCTCGACCCGGCCTGCGGCGGCGTCGAGGTTGCGCGTCGACTGGTCCAGCGCCGCCTGCGGGCGCAGGCCCTGCTGCGACAGGCCCGTGTCGCGGCCCAGCTGCTCCTCGGCCAGGCGCAGATCGGCCTGGGCCGCGGCCAGCTCGGCCTCGCGGGCGCGGATCACCTCGGGGCGGGTGGCGCCGGCCGCGGCCTCCGAGGCGCGGGCGACCTCCAGCCCTGATGCTGCGGCGGCATGGGCGGTGACCAGCTGCGGGTTCGACAGTTCGGCCAGCAGCTGGCCGCCCTCGACCCGCTGGCCCAGATCGGCCTCGATCCGCGTGACCCGGCCCGAGGTGCGGGCCGAGACATCGACCCGCGGGGCCGCGACCTCGCCCTGGATCAGCAGGGGGCCGGGGCGCGTCGCCCACCAGACGGCACCGATGACCAGCCCGGCCAGAACGGCCAGGACCAGCAGCGGCAGAAGGGATCGGCGGGGCGCTTGGGCAGGTTTCATCGGTTCGGTCCCTGACATTCGACTGAGGGCCAGACTACGCCCGGCCCGCGCCGGGGACAATTCGAAAGCATGCTTGCGAAAAGCAATTTTCATGGGCGTTGTTGGGCATTGTTGCAGAACTCGGCGTCGGAGCAGGGCTCTCCCTTACCCATTAAGCTCAGGCCAGGCGCTCGATTTCGGCGGTGCCGGGTGCGTTGAAGCGGTTCATGAGCGCGACGCGGATGTAGATCTCGGCCGCTTGTCTGTCGGGGTCTTGCGAGGCGATGCGCTCACCGAAGGATTTGAGGCAGCGCATCCTTGCCTCGATCCGACTTCGGACGTGATAGCCGGACCAGACCTTCCTGTTCGCCCGACCGAAACGTTTGGTCGCCCGGAGGATGTCGTTGCAAGCGCGAGCGGCAGGGCAGTCCTCTTTCCAGAGGCGACCATTCTTCCGGATCTGACCTTCTACAATGGCCGCCGCCCGCATTCATCGCTTGACGGGAAAACCCCCGATCAGGCCTACTTCAACCAGCCGATGCCCGAAGCGGTAGCGGCATAACCGAGGCGGAAAACCACTTACAAAACGCCTGGAACCTGTTCAGATCGACCGAACCACCTCTCTCGCCGCCTGAAAAAACGAGCCATCAGATGCCCGGAGAGCGCCGCCAAGGAATTTCCACAGCAGTCGCGACACGACCGAATTGCTATCTCCGCGTTGGCTATTCGAAGTGCTCACCGTCCGATAAACGCGGGCCTGCGCTTTTCCAAAAAGGCGCTTACGCCTTCCGCATAATCGTTACTATTGCCCGCGAGGCGTTGGTAATCTCGTTCCATATCCAGCTGTTCGTCCAGATTAGCCGTCGCTGCGTTCTGGATCAACCGTTTGGTCAATCCAAGGCCAAGGGTCGGGCCTGCGGCAAGCGATTGGGCCAAGGTCCGTGACTCGTTCATAAGTTCATTGTCATCAAAGGCTTTCCAGATCAGCCCCCAGTCAGCTGCAGTTTCCGCCGCGAGCGGCATGCCTGTTAAGGCAAGCGCCTTGGCGCGTGCTTCGCCCAGGATTCGGGGCAAGATCCAGCTGCCGCCAGCATCTGGAACAAGCCCGATTTTTGCGAAGGCTTGAATGAAATGCGCCGACTTCGCCGCAATTACGATGTCGCAGGCAAGAGCGATGTTGGCCCCAGCCCCTGCTGCAACACCGTTGACCGCACAAACGACTGGTTTTTTTAAAGCTCGCAACATGCGGATGGTCGGGTTGTAGAATGTCTCAAGCGATTGCCCAAGGTCGTGTGGCGCTCCCGCTCTTTTTTCGCCTCGACCAGTCAGGTCCTGTCCGGCACAGAAACCTCGTCCTGCACCAGTCAGTAATACAGCGCGGACAGCTTCGTTGTCATGCGCGCGCTGGATACCCTCGCGCAGAGCAAGGTGCATCTCCTCGTTCAGAGAGTTAAGTTTATCTGGCCGGTTGAGTGTCAGCGCGAGAACGCCGCCCTCCAGTGAGGATAGAACTGTGCTGGAGCTGGTCATGGGTGCCTCTTGGCAGGATTTGTTTTGGGGGCGACGATCCGAGTAGGTTGAAGCGCGTGCCCCACCCGCATTTCTTTATATGAGGATGGGGTGGTCTGTCGGGTTAGGCTTTTGTCGGGGCCTTTATTCCGCGCAACTCCGCGACAATCTGGAGCGCTAGGAACTTGGAATAGGTCCTGCACTGGGGCACACCGCCAAGCTGAAGCCAAAGTCCCTCCTGACCGGTGGGCCGCCAAGCGCGGCGCAACTCACCGCCCTCGTCCCAACCCCAGACCTTGCCGACGCGCCTTGCGACATCGGAACCGAAATAGTCGTGAATGTCGGTTTCTTGGTTCATATAGCCAGTCGCAAGAACGACGATGTCGGCATCCAAGAGCGAACCATCCATTAGGCGCGCGCCATTCGCTTCGTAGTGCTGGATCTGGTCGTTTTGGATTAGACCTATCTTCCCACTGATTAGCTGGTCAGAGGCGCCGACATTCAGATAGTAGCCACCACCGCGGTGCAGGTAGTTGGCGAAATAGCCCCCATCCAAATAGCCACGGTCCGTCTTGAAGCCAATCTTGTGCAGCCCGTCTAAAAGGTTTTTGTCCATTTTTTCCACCATTTCGGTGAAAAGCCGATAAGATTGGATTGTCGCATCAAAATTGTTCGCGATCGTGACCACATCGATCTCATCGATCGAGCGCCCTTCCTTGTAGGTGTTGTAGATCAAGTTTGCCGGGTCGATGTTGACGACAACGGTGGGGCTTCGTTGGACCATTGTCACTTGACATCCACGCTCGGTCAGCTCGAGGGCGATGTCGTGGCCGCTGGTACTGGTTCCAACGACAATTGCCTTTTTTCCGCTGAAGCTGTCGTTGGGGCGCACATCGGCCGAATGGGCGACGGTGCCCTTGAAATTCTCAAGACCGGGAAGTTTCGGATAGGATTTGCGCCCTGACACGCCGCCAGTCGCCATGATAATGTGCTTCGGTCGCAGGACACGCTGCGATCCGTCAGCCATTAGCAGGCGGGCGATCCAGCACCCGGCCGCCTCGTCACGTTCTGCGCCTTCAAACCGGGTCGAGGTCCAGACTGCGAGTTCCATTGCGCGGGCGTAGAATTCGATCCAGTCCGCATACATGTCCTTGGGTAGGAACACGGGCCAAGTTTCGGGATACCGCAGGTAAGGGAAGTCGATCGAGAAAATTTCGTTGTGCAGCTGCAGCGTGTGATAGCGGTTCCGCCAGACATCGCCAAGGCGCGGCAGGGCATCAATGGTAAGCACCCGGACCCCCATCGCGCGCAGCCGCGCGGCCACCATCACCCCCGAATGGCCGCCACCGACCACAAGGACCTCGGGCTCTTCACTTTCGAAGGTGGAATTTTGCCGTATCTGGTCCGTCCAGTTCTCGCCTGGATTGCGCAATGGAACGCGAACCGGTCGGTTATCTCCGAATTTTTCGGGGTGGGCGGAGAGCCCCTGAAGCGAGGTCATGAGCCCCCAAGCGAGCCATTGGCCCGATCCTTCCGGAACCTCCTGGAGGCGAAGAATGCCGCTTCCCGGCCCCAGATCGGTATCGAAACGAATGATCGCTTCGATCACCTGCCGGCCCGAGCGGGCCTGCATCGTCGGCTCGGTGTAGCGTGGATCGATAGAAAAATTGCGCACACCGCGCTCCTTGCTCTCGCCGAGCAACTGCGGGACGAAGGTCGTGGGTCCAGTCAGAGAACGAAAATCCCACTGGTGGGCAAGCAAGTCACGCCAATAGGCATTGTCCAAAAACAGGGCACATGCTGCGGCCTGATCTTCTTCTTGAAGCGCTGTATTAAAACTGGACAGCCAGCCCTGCGTAATGGCGCGATCTGCCTCGGACCCCTTTAGAGCAGTTGTTAGGTGGTCTTTCATCTTTGTTTCCTCCCGAAGAAAGTCGTTGGTGCGGAGCGCCAGCTGACGGACGCTTTCATGGTCACTTGGTTCGTGCGAACCATTTGTGGGCAAGCCCAGTGATCCCCTGCTTGAACAAAAGGACACAAGCGATGAATATCACCCCCTTGAGCACGGTTACCCATGCCCCGAATGGTGCAAGGAAATGCTCCGCTGAGATTATCACTGCCGCGCCAAGAACCGGCCCGAACAGACTACCGATGCCGCCGACCAGCATCATCAAGATAGGCTCAGCCGACGTGGTTAGGTGAAGGTCGCCCAAGGTAACTACCTGCATCACGAGCGCCTTCAGCGATCCCGCGACGCCCGCAATCCCCGAGGTGATGACAAATGCCAAAAGTTTATAGCGGCGTGGGCTGTAGCCCAGTGTCCGCGCACGCTCCTCATTGTCGCGGATGGCGCGTAGCACCTTTCCGAAGGGCGAGGTCGTCACCCGATGCACGAACATCAGTGTGACGATGAGAATGACCGCACAAAGAGTATAAAGGGTCATCGTATCGTTTAGGTCGATGATCCCGAATAGAGCCCTAAGCGGGATCGGCTGCAGGCCGTCCTCGCCCCTGGTGATAGCCGGGTTCTGGACAGCAAGGAAATAAACAATCTGCGCCAGCGCGAGCGTGATCATGGCGAAATAGATGCCTAGCCGGCGCACTGCTACGGCGCCGAACACCGCGCCTAGTACGATCGATGCGGCGACACCTCCCAGAAAAGCCAATTCGACCGACACGCCAAGATGCGAGGCAAGGTAGCCTGTCGTATATGCTGCAAGCCCGAAGAACGCCGCGTGGCCGAAGGACAGAAGCCCTCCCTGGCCGAGCAAGAGGTTTACCGATGACGTGAAGACTGCAAAGCAGATCACCTTCATCAGGAAGACCGGATATACTAGGAACGGCATCACCACGAGCGCCAAGGCAAGCAGCGAAAATTGAAGCGTCTGTAACAGGCGCTCGCGCTGTTTTGCGGCGCTTTCCGTTGCGGCAGTCGCCGGCAGATCAAGGATCGGTTCTGATTTCTGAGCTTGATTCACGACTGCCTCCCGAACAGACCAAAGGGACGGAAAATCAGGACTGCGATCATTATGACGAAGATCACCATACTGGCAGCCTCTGGGTAGAACACCTTGGTGAGTGCCTCGAGAAGTCCAAGCGAAAAGCCGGTCACCACCGCCCCGAGGATCGAGCCCATGCCCCCCACAACAACCACCGCGAAAACCACGATCAAAAGGTCAACGCCCATCGTCGGGTTTACCGAATAGATCGGCGCCGCAAGAACCCCTGCAAGCCCGGCCAAGGCCGCCCCCATTCCGTAGGTCAGGGTGATTAGTAGCGGCACGTTGATCCCGAACGCGCCGGCAAGATCCGGGTTTTCCGTCGCAGCCCTTAGATAGGCGCCGAGGTTGGTTTTTTCTATGGCAAACCACATCGCTCCACAGGCTGTAATGGCAACGCCAAGTACCCAGATCCGATAGGTAGGAACGAACATGAAGCCCAGCTTCACACCGCCCGTCAGAGCCTCGGGAACACGGTAAGGAATTCCCGCCGCACCATAGGCGATCTGGAAGCCACCTTGCAGGACCATTGCGATCCCGAAGGTAACAAGCAGGCCATACAGATGGTCAGAGTCAGCCAGCGGCGCGATCACTAATCGTTCGATCACGATACTGATCAGACCTACAAGCACAGGCACTAGCACAAACGCCCACCAATAGCCCATACCAAAGTAGTTCAGCAGCATCCAGGTGAGGTAGGCCCCAAGCGCATATTGCGCGCCATGCGCAAAGTTGACGACACGCAGCAGCCCGAAAATGATTGACAGGCCAAGGCTTAGCATTGCGTAGAACCCGCCGTTTAGCAGCCCTAGCAGCAGCTGCCCTGCGAGCACACCTGGAGAAATGTTGAAAGACTCCATTGTCACACCCCTAGATATCGCATCAGGCGCGCCACGGCGGCGTCGCGGGATTCGTCTTTCGTGCGAAGGCTGTCAACGACCTTGCCCTGCTCAACAACGTGGAAGTGGTCGGTAACCGACCAAGCAAATCTCACGTTCTGTTCGATCAGGATGATCGTGTAACCACGCTCCTTCAGTTTTGCGATGTCGGTCTCGATCTGGTTGATGATGACAGGCGCCAGTCCCTCGGTGGGCTCATCCAGGAGCAGCAGCGGCGCCCCGGTCCGTAGAACCCGCGCGATCGCAAGCATCTGCTGTTCGCCCCCCGACAGCTTGGTACCAGGTGCCGCCATCCTGCGCTGGAGGTTCGGGAACAGCTCAAGGATTTCCGCCATTGACATCAGCGGCCGGTCGATGATCGGCGGTAGCATCAGGTTTTCGCGTACCGACAGGCTGCTGAATATCCCCCTTTCCTCTGGCACATAGCCGACGCCAAGACGTGCGATCTGCCGCGGCTTGAGGCGGATCGTCTCCGTGCCGTTGATGCGGACGGAACCTTGCCGCTTGCGGACCAGCCCCATGATCGAGCGCATGATGGTTGTCTTTCCAGCACCGTTCCGGCCTATCAAACTGACCACCTGTCCTTTGGGTACATCGAAGCTGACACCGTGCAAGGCGTGGGATTCGCCATACCAAGCCTGCAGGTTGCGCACCTCAACCAGCGTGGCAGCGGAGGTTGTCGCATCGGTATGAGGTGAACGGGACACTTCAGTCATCGACTTTACCGATATAGGCTTCGATCACGGCCGGATCCGAAGAAACCGCCGCGTAGTTGCCTTGGGCAAGCAGCCGTCCTTGAGCAAGCACGGTGATATCATCGGCCAGTGCCGAGACGACTGAAAGATTGTGTTCAACCATAAGGATGGTCCGATCCTGAGAGATGGTCTTGATAAGCTCTGAAATCCGGTCAATTTCTTCCGACCCCATCCCTGCCATTGGTTCATCCATCAGCAGCATTTCAGGATCCAGCGCCAGCGCTGTGGCGAGTTCTAGAGCGCGCTTCCGTCCGTAGGACAGTTGTCCAGCCGTATCCTTCGCGCGGTCGGCCAGCCCGACCATGTCCAGAAGTTCGGTCGCGCGGGCGTCGAGCCGCTCCATCGTGCGTCCGGATCGCCAAAAGGCCGTGGTGCCGCCGATTCGTTGGTGAAGCGCGATGCGGATATTGTCTAGCAGCGTCAGGCTGGGAAATATCGCCGAAATCTGAAAGGTGCGGACCAAGCCCAGATTGGCAACTTCTTCGGCCGTCAGTCCGGTGATGTCTTGCCCCTTGAAACGGATATTGCCCTCCGAACATGGCAAGAATTTTGTCAAAAGGTTAAAGAACGTGGTCTTGCCGGCACCGTTCGGTCCGATAACTGCGTGTATTGTTCCGGGTCTGACGCCGAAGGTGATCCCACCGACAGCGGTGAAGGACCCGAACCGGCGGACGAGGTTATCGCAGGAGAGAATATAGTCGTCTGACATTGTCTTTTCCCATCGCCGCTCAGTGGTAAGTTCGCCCGCCGTCAACCGCCAGGGTGACGCCGGTAATATAGGAAGACGCCGGAGAACTCAGATAAAGTGCCGCTTGCGCGACCTCTTCGGGTTGCCCAATGCGTTTCAGCGCATAGCGTTGCGTTATCGCACCCAGATCGTTGTGGTAAGGCAGGGCAGCCGCCATTGGCGTGTCGATGAGACCGGGGCAAATCGTGTTCACCCGGATGTCAGGCGCAAATTCCATCGCAAGAACCTTGCCCAGGGTGATCAGCCCACCCTTTGACGTCGCATAGGCAGAACGGTTGGCAAATGGTTGTAGTCCTGTGCCGGACGAGATGTTTACAATAGTAGCACCTTTCGAACGGCGCAGATGCGGTTCTGCGGCGCGGCATACCAAGAAGGGTGCATCAAGATTAACCGCCATGACTGCCCGCCACTGGCCAATATCAGTTTGCCCGACCGAACCGGCCGCATGGACGCCAGCTGCATTTATCAGTCCGTCAAGCCGGCCGAACCGAGCAACAGCAAACTCTACCACTCGTGCAATTGAATCTGGCTCGCAAAGATCGCATTCAAGAGCCAAACTTGCAGTTTCGCTGGCGATCTGACGCAATCCACCAGCATTCCGGTCGAGCAGCGCAAGCTGGGCGCCCTCGTAGGCAAACAACCGCGCGATGGCCCGCCCGATTCCCTGTGCGGCACCCGTGATAAGGAATACTCGGTCTCGGAGCTGCTGTTGCGTCATGATTGGCCCCCAATCAGCGGTTGGAAGGCGTTTTGCCCTCGTGCCCTGACGGGCAAACGCAGCACTCTGCGCGGCGTGCACATGTATAGAATGTTCCTCTTGGGTCCGCCGAAGCACAGGTTAATCACCGGCTCGCCAGTTAGGATCTTGCCAAGTAAACGTCCTTGCGGATCAAGACAATGTACCCCTTCGCCGGTGCCGGCCCAGATCCTGTCTTCGTCATCGATACGGATTCCATCGAACAGACCCACAGTCGCTTCCGCCACTATGCCTCTGTCGATCAGCGCGCCTTCCGGCGCGACATCGAAACGGCGTATATGGCAGGGTAGATCCGGGCCACCTGTGCGGGCGGAATCAACGACATAAAGTCGGCTTTCATCTGTAGAAAACGCAAGCCCGTTCGGCTGCCTCATAGTGGTGACAAGCGCTTCAGGGGGGCTACCGTCTGCGGCAATGCGATAAACATGTGCGCCGGATTGTTCGCGAGAGGAGCGATGGCCGAAATAGTCACTGTCAATGCCATAGGTCGGATCCGAGAACCATATGCTGCCATCGGATTTCACAACCACATCATTCGGACTATTGAGTCGCTTTCCGTCGTAAGTTGAAGCCAGAACGCTGATACTTCCGTCAAATTCAGTTCGCGTCACACGACGGGCGCCATGCTCGCAGGTTATCAACCGGCCTTGCCTGTCGATTGTATTTCCATTCGCATGCATGGACGTGGGCCGGAACACATGCACGTTGCCCGCGATCTCGTCAAAGCGCATGAGGCGGTCGTTCGGAATGTCTGACCAGATTAATGTCCGAAAAGCTGGAAAGTAGCAGGGGCCTTCATTCCAACCTCCCTCGGAAAAAATAACCTGCGGTACCTCGTGTTGGATGAATAGCCTCACCGTCGGATCTGCCTGCTCATACTGTGCGGTCATGATATCATCCTTTTGGTTTTCTCTGCTCCCGGCATAGATTTCAGCTTGGCTTCCGAACCTGGAAGCAGCCCTTTAAACAGAGCGAGGCGTTGCTCAGAGCCCTGACCCAAAGTCATGCCGAGGCGAATGATCCGACGCAGATAACCGTTCAGTTCATACTCCCAGGTCAGGCCGATGCCGCCATGTAATTGCACCGCTGTCTCTGCTATCTCGCGTGTCGTCGCAGGCACATAGGCCAGCATCACGTTAACGGCGTCTCGCGCTTGATCTGCAAGCGCCTCATCGTGGGGCGAGTTTCGCACGGCATCCAACGCAGCCGCCGCGTATTCCACAGCGACGCGAACATTCTCAAGGGTCATGAACGTGTCCGCCGCAATATGTTTTAGCGCTTGGTTCGTTCCAATCGGTTGGCCAAATTGCTTGCGGTCCTTGAGGTACGCCATCGACAGATCGAAGACATGTGTCGCGGCGCCCAGAAGCTCGGCGCAATACATGACCGATAGCTGGTCCCGATGGTCTAGCACCCGAACCAAAAAAGCTTCATCAGAGCCGACATCAATGTCCAGCGACACCGCCGTTTCACCAAGTTCAACGGGCTGAAGCGCTGCTCCAGAAAGCTTGTCAGCGTCTAACAGCGCAACTTCACCGTTTGAAACATGGGCAGCAAGCCAATGAATCGTATTGAGGTTCTTTGCAGTCAAGCGACCGCGAAGCCGGCCAGCCTCAAGTGTCAGCGTTCCAGCGGTCGCCATGTCAACAAGGGCTTCGCCCTTGAAAATCATCTCAGCCACATCGGGGCGCAACTGCGCTAGCGGATCGGCCAGCAGGATGGTGGCGGACAACGGTAACGACAGGCCGGTTTTCGCTGCTGCCTCGGCCACAATAGCGGCTTCAACTAGCCCGAGGCCGCTTCCGCCACGGTCCTCGGAAACCATCAGACTGAACACCTCGAGGCCAGCCAATATTTCCGGAGCCTTGTCATTTGTAATACTAAGCAAGGCTTCCTGGACGGTGTCCTTCAGAAGCCGCTGTTCCATGGAGTAGAGGAAATTCATGTCTTCATTCTCCTTTCGCCGCGCGGCAGTCCGAGGACGCGTTCAGCCAGAATGTTGCGCTGAATCTGGGAGCTGCCAGCATAGATCGTCTCGCCGCGGGCGCGGAAATAGATCCGGCGGAACTGTTCGGCGATGGGGGTGTTGGCGTTGAACTCGCTTCCCAGAAGGGTCAGGCCAAGGCCCGCTATCCGCTGATGCAGTTGGCTCCAGAACAGCTTTAGAAAACTTGCTTCCTCACCGATGCGCGCGCCTTCATGCAATCGGCTGATGAAACGGAGGTTGTGGTAACGCATGATTTCAAGTTCAGCGGCGATCTTTCCGATTTCATCCTTGGCGCCATTAGCTGTCGAACGGTTATCGTCTCGCACCAAAGCGGCAAGCGTGCGAAGCTCCTCGGTGAACCGCGCCTGACGATAAAGCCGGGTCGTCGCTCGTTCAAATCCCAAGACTTCCACCGCGACCTTCCAGCCACCGTGGATTGGCCCTATCATCTGCGCGCCGTCCACCTCGACGTCGGTGAAAAACACTTCGTTGAAGTGGCGCTGGCCACCCAGATGCGGGATGGCACGCACATCGATGCCGGGCGTATCCATCCGCACCATGAACAGCGACATCCCTTGGTATGGCGACACTTCCATGTTGGTACGCGCCAGCAGGATGCAGTGGGTTGCGAAATGGGCGTAGCTCGTCCAGATCTTCTGTCCATTAATTACCCAGCGGTCGCCATTTTGGATTGCGCGGGTCTTGATCGACGCCAGATCCGATCCGGCGTTGGGCTCTGAGAACCCTTGGCACCAGATATCTTCCATTTTAAGGATGCGAGGCACGTAATGCGCCTTCTGCGCCTCGGTTCCCACCGAAAGCATAATTGGTCCCACCAACTCCCTACCGATGACGTTGATACTTTCCGGCGCCTGCAGCCGGCCGAGTTCCTCGTTGAAGATAAAGTCGGCAAGGTGATCCTGACCCTGGCCGCCATAGGCTTTAGGCCACGAAATCCCAGTATATCCGGCCGCGTAAAGCTTGCGCTCCCAGTCTATCAGCCAAGCTTCCTCATTATCCTCCGATAACGGCGGCCAGTGGCCCCCGTTCTTCCAGTTCGGGGGAATGTTTCTCGCAAGCCAGTCACGCGCCTTTTCGCGATAAGCTGTCCGTTGGGCATCAAGGGCGATTTCCATGTCTTGGTCCTATCCGCTGTTAAAGTGGTTCAGCGACCGGTGAAGACCGGTGCTCGCTTCTCCCGAAAAGCCGCCATGGCCTCTTTCGAGTCTTCGGTCTTGCCCAATTGGATCGTCATTTCCTGTTCGTAACGATAGCCATCACGAAGGCTGAGTTGCTCGATGGTATTCAACGACTGCTTGGCCAACTGCGTCGCCAGCGGGCTGTAACCGGCGATGCGTCGGCCCATCTCTTGAGCGGTGGAAAGAAGGTCGTCGTGCGGCACACAGGCTTCGACAACCCCTAGGCGATAAAGTTCTGCACCATCGATCCGGTCGCCCGTTAACATTATTCGGCGCACGCACGAACGCCCGAAGAGCTGCATCGCGTGGCGGCATCCGCCCATCAAACCGACCGTCACCTCGGGAAGGCCGAGTGTGGCACGTTCTGAAGCAATGAGAATATCGCAGGAGGCAACAATCGCCAGACCGGCGCCCAAGGCCGCACCATTTATCGCGCCGATCACGGGCTTGGTGCATTCACGCACAGCATGATAGCTCTCGCGCGCAGTTCGCTGGTTCTGCCGGCGCGTGCCTTCGGCCCATTCCTTGACCGCACGCGCCTTGATGTCGACGCCCGCGCAGAAGGTGCGCCCTTCCCCGGTCAAGACAACAACGCGCACATCGTCGCGGTCGCTAAGACAATCCATTGCAAAAATAAGCTCTTCCTGGGTCTCGTCCGTCTGGGCATTCACAGGGGGATTGGACATAGTCACGGTGGCAACAAAATCCGCGATCTCAATTTTGATGTGGGGCAGTGAAAAAAGTTCCATGCGTTTCATTCCTGTCAGGTTTTGGTGGTCGACGATGAAACCGAAAAACGGGCGCGCAGATCGACCTTGCGGATCTTTCCAGCGGCATTCATCGGCATCTCGTCGATGATTTCGAGGCGTTCGGGGAATTTTTGGCGTGCGATGCCGCTGTGCTCGAGGTGATGGGTCAGCGTGGAAATATCCAGCGTCGCTGTCGGCGCTAGGACACAGACCGCCACCATCATTTCGCCGCGATCGGCATCCGGGACGCCAATGACGGCACATTGGGACACCTGCTGTAGCTCCATTATGAGGTCCTCGACCTCCTTGGCGCTAATGTTCTCGCCTTTTCGGATGATGATGTCCTTGCGGCGCCCGACTACGGTCAGATAGCCATCTGCGTCCAGCCGACCCAAGTCGCCAGTACGAAACCAGCCATCCGGGGTGAAGGCGCGGGTGTCAAGGTCACTATTCACATAGCCAGCGAACAGTTCAGGGCCCATGGATTGGATTTCTCCGACCTCGCCTGCGCAGAGGATGAGGTCATCGTTCTCAAGATCAACGATGCGGACCCTGTTCCTGCGATGAACACGGCCGTCTGTCGTCGCAGCCTTCGCAGGATCGTCGTCGACCCCGCCGGATATCGTCGGATGTTCGCTGCATCCATAGGTCCGCATCGCGCGAATGCCGATGATGTTAGCTTGCCGGATCAGATGAGGTGGAACATCCGCCCCTCCGCATCGGAATATCCGAAGGCTGCGAATTTTGTGCACGATGGCGGGATCTTCGATTAGGCCTTGCAGGAAGGGCGTGGCACCGACCGTCCAGACACAGGCTTCCCTCTCGATCAGGTCTGCGGCATCGTCAATGTTCCAGACATCCAGAAGGCAGACCTTCGATTGGATGACAAATCCGACAACGCAGGCGTAGGAAAAACCGGTTATGTGCGTGAGAGGCGAACCCATGAATAGCGTGTCGGCTGGCCCCAAGCGCGTGGCCTCGATGACCGAGTGCGCCTCGTTCATGATGGTTGCATGGGTATGGCGCACACCCTTGGGCATACCTTCCGTCCCCGAGGTGTAAAGATATAGCACGTCGCTTTGGGGATCGACCGATGGCAAGCTGGTCGCCTGACCTTCTGCTTGAAGACGTCGTCCTGTCGCCAGCACATCCTCGTAGGTCAGCGCGTCGCCGAACCGCCCTCGGCAGACGATCATCTGGGCATTGGCATCCCGGGCCAGCGGTGCCATCAGTGCGGCATGATCAAACTTGCGATAGCTCTTGGGCACAAAGACAAAGCGAGCGCCGGCATCTGATAGGATGAACGCGGTCTCTTTTGCGCGATAGATCGTGATGATTGGGTTGCAGATTGCGCCAAGGCGCATGGCCGCCAGCACGATAAGGACCGTCTCCGACCAGTTCGGCATCTGATAGCTTATGGTGTCGCCCGCCCTTGCGCCGAGATGGTGGAGTCCTAGCGCAAGTGCTTCGGCATCCCGGTGTAACTCTGCATAGGTAAACTTGCCTTGGGAATGGACAAGGGCGACTTGATTGGGCCGTTCCTGCAGGGCCTGGTCGAGATAAGCCCATAGCAGGTTAGGTGCGGACGCATTGGCGAGGAGAGATTTGCGTTTCATGGGCGGGCCTTGTTCGGCATTAGAGTATGGCACGCAGCCTTGATTGGCTGCGGCCCAGTTCAGTGAAATTGCTCGAAGGGAAGATCAGCTTTTCCCGACCAAGCTGCACCCGGTCTCTTCCAGCGGACGTAGAACCTGTTCTGGAGGCACCTCGCGCACGACATGGAAAAAGTCCCAATCGCCCTTGCTTTCGGCCGCTGATTTCACCTGAAGCAAGTACATTGGGGCGGTTATACGACCATCAACGCGCAGCTCTGCCTTGCCGAACAGCGGATCGTCAATCGGCAGCTTGCGCATGGCGGCGATGGCGTCACTGCCACCGGTGCTCTCAGCCGTTTCGAGCGCCTTGAGATAATGCGTCACTGACGAATAGACTGAGGCCTGTTGATAGGTCGGAGGCTTGCCGCCAGATTTCTCCATGAACCGCTTCGACCAAGCGCGAGTTTCGTCATTCATGTCCCAGTAGAAGGACATTGGGACGTAAAGGCCCTCGGTAACATCCAGGCCCGCTGCACGCACGTCCGCCTGCGATAGCACGAAAGCAGCAACTGCGTGACCGCTTTTCGAACCCACGCCAAATTCGTTCAACTGCTTGATTGAGTTCTGGGTATCGGTTCCGCCATTTGAAAGCCCGATCACTTCGGCGGGCGAGGAGGTGATCTCCAGAACGGCGGAGGACTGGTCCACCGTGCCCATCGGCATGCGGATCGCGTTGATCACCTCGCCGCCGTTGGCCTTGACGATTTCAGAGCTCATCCGCTCAAGGTCGTGACCAAAGGTATAGTCGGCGGTGAGGTAAAACCACTTCGTGCCACCCTCTGCCATCAGCGCGTTAGTGAGAGTTGCCGCCATGGCATAGTTGTCCCAGCCCCATTGCAGCGTGTGGCCATTGCAGGCCGTGCCACTAAGTTCGGTGGACCCTGCCGCCGAAAACAGAAGTCGATCATTGTCCTTGGCGATGTCATTGACTGCTAGCGAGCCGGACGATATCGGTACATCGAGAATGAGATCCACGCCGGCGCTGGTGATCCATTCCCGCGCGATCGACGTCGTCACATCGACTTTGTTCTGCATGTCCGCCTGAAGCACCTCGATGGGAAGGCCGCGAACCTTGCCTCCGAAATCTTCCACCGCCATCTGGGCGGCAATCACCGAACCCGGCCCGACCGCCTGACTGTAGGCGCCACTCATGTCCGTCAGCACGCCGATGCGGATCGGCGCGGTACGCTCCTGTGCCAGCGCCATGCTTGACACCGACATCAAGAAACTTGCCAGAACGGCTTTCTTAACTGACTTCATTCTTTCCTCCCCTATGTTGACCTATTAGTCACTTCTTCCAGCCCAGCGCGCCTCCTCGGACTGGGCGGAATTTCGATTATTCGTTCACCAGCACCCCCGCTATCTGGCGCGCCGAGGATGACCTAATGATGCGCGGCGCGTTCAACAGGCCGCCATCGGCGACCAAAACCTGACCCGTGATGAAATCAGACAGTCGCGAAGTCAGGAAAAGCGCGGCAGCCGCGATGTCATGCGTGTACCCCGCACGCTGCAGGGGGGTGTTTTGAGCTATCTCGTCCCAGATCGCGGGCGCAAATCTTTCGACCATCCGTTCGGTGCGGATGTACCCCGGGGCAACTGCGTTGACACGCACCCCGAGATGACCAAGTTCAGTTGCGGCGTATCGCGTGAAATGGTGTAACGCAGCCTTTGCGGATCCATAAATCGCCTGATTGGGAAGGTTCGATATGCCAGCCGCAGACCCGATCAGCACAATGGTTCCACCGCCCATCTTTGCCATTGACGCGCCTGCGGCTCGGGTGACGCGCATCGCCTGGAACAGGTTAAGCTCGAAATTCTTGGCAACAATCTCTTCATCCATCTCAAGGACAGGGCGCCCAAACGACGCGCCAACGATGTCAATCACGCCATCCAATCTGCCGTGTGTTCGGGCGATCTCCGGGAAGATCGACTCGACGCTCTCAGGAGTGGTGACATCCAACTTCAGGGCGGTACCGCCCACTTCTGCGGCCACAGCGTGCGCGCGATCCATGTCCGAGTCGACGCAGATGACCTCGGCGCCAGCCTGGCGCAGCGCGTGCAGCGTCTGCCGACCTATGCCACGCCCTCCGCCGACAACGGCGCACACACGACCTGCAAGGCAGCTGCGATCCATGTAATTGGGCACAGGCTCGGTGTCAAAGTTGATGGTCATCTGAGTGGGCCTCCCGCTTCCCAAAAGAAACTTATCACCGAATGATCGGTAGGCAAGTATATTTTTCTGCCGCCTAGGTGCTTCCTAACGGCTGGAAATAAAATAATAATTATTTTGGCGATGAACTCGCGCCGAACAACTGGTCGGAATCGGCAGGTTTCTTTTTGCAAGAGGTGGCTGTTGCCTTCTTGTTGTTTGTTTCCGCGAGCGCTCCACGGGGTTGCTCGGAAAAAAATAATAAAAACAATGGCCTAATGTGTATGTTTGATGTGGATCAGCGAATCGCAATGGTGGCCTTGACGCTCTCAGACGGTCGATGATATCTTTTGCTTAACGATCAATCGGTAGGTGCGCCGTCGGGCGGTGAAGAGAAGGGTCCGGGGTGGAAATCATAAAGCAACCATCAAGGGCGCGTGGGCGCGTTTCTTTGGATGCAGACACGCGTGCTGCCGAAATTTTGCGCGAGGCGGCCAAGCTGTTTGCTGATAAGGGTTTTGTCGGCACTTCCATCCAAGATATCGCTTCAGCCGTAGGAATATCGAAGGCCTCGTTGTATTATTTCTTCGCCGATAAACAAGAAATCCACTCGGCTGTCGTCGAAATGTCGGTTATCCGGTTGAATGAACTTGTACGTGAAAAGCTAGAAGGCTGCAGCACTGCTGCTTCGCGTGTCGAGGGTTTCGCGCGGGCGCATGCTCAGCACATCGCCGATAACGCCCCGCTCTATTTCGCTGCGGCAGTTGGCTACAGCCAGTTGACTGATCCGCAAGTAAAAATGCGCGTGCAGCGCATGCGAGATGGCTACGAAGAGACGTTGCGCGGCATCATCCGAAATGGGATCGAAGCAGGGGAGTTTCGCGAATTGGACGTGCGGCTTGCAGCGCGGGCGATCATTTCCTGTCTGAATTGGATGGCGCGTTGGTGGCGTCCCAATGGTCCCGATCCTGCGGAGAAGATTGCTTCGGATTATGTTCAGTTGATCATCCGCGGCTTTCTTCCCGATTGATCCGGATTCTAGTTTCCTATTCTTCGTCGCGCGCATCAACCATCCCGTGAAACTGCTGCGATTGGGAACGAGGGCTTTTGCCTGGTCCGGGAAGAGTCTCGTTTTTTAACCGGGGAAATCATCGCTGTTTCGGGCGGGTTTCACCCGCATCTGTGAAAGGATTTGCGTCATGGCCGTAACCATTGAACGCATCGGCACTGCGCTCGTGCTCCGGCTGGACAATCCGCCGGTCAATGTCATCGGCGCGGCAGTGCGGCAGGGGCTGATGGCAGGATTGGATGCCGCGCTTTCCGAGGGCGTCGATCGCGTGATTCTGATCGGAACAGGCAAGAATTTCGCAGCCGGGGCTGATGCAAAGGAATTCGGCGCGCCGCCTGTTCCGCCGCATCTGCCCGATGTGCTGGACCGGATCGAAAACTTTCCCGTGCCCTGTATCGCGGCATTGAATGGCACGGCGCTTGGCGGCGGGCTGGAAATTGCGCTGGCCTGTCGGGTGCGGATCGCCGCCCCCGCGGCCCGGCTTGGCCTTCCCGAAGTGACACTGGGCGTTATTCCCGGCGCGGGCGGCACCCAGCGGCTGCCACGCCTGATCGGCCTTACCCCCGCGCTGGATCTGATTTCGCAGGGCCGGTTGATTTCCGGCGCCGAGGCGCATCGCCTGGGTCTTGTCGACCATCTGGCCGAAGACACCCTGCCCGTGGCACTTGCCCTGCCCACGTCTGAACTGGCTGCGGCACAGCCGACGTCGGCGCGCAAGGCACCCGCCGCAGATGCCGCCGGGATTGAAGCCGCGCGCAAACAGGCGGCGCGCAAGATGCCCGGGCAGGTCGCACCGCAGCGCGCGATTGACATTGTGGCCCTGTCGGCGGCTCTGCCGCTGGCCGAGGGCCTGGCGCGGGAACGCGCCGCCTTTCTTGAACTGCGCGACGGGCCACAGGCGCGCGCCCTGCGCCATGTGTTCTTTGCCGAACGCCGGGCTGCGGTCCAGGCGCGCGATCTGGCCGCAGCCCCGGTGGATGTGGATCAGGCCGTCGTTGTGGGCGGCGGCAATATGGGCGCGGGTATAGCCTATGCGCTGGCCTCGGCCGGGGTGCGTGTCACCACGGTCGAAACCAGTGACGACGCCGCACGCCGGGCCGAGGACAACATCGCGCGCCTCTATGCCGATGCCGTGAAACGCGGCCGCACAAGCGCCGATGCCGCACAGGCCACACAGAAGGCGCGTCATCGCTTTGTCGTGGGCTATGACGCCCTGCCTCCGGCGCAGATCGCGATCGAGGCGGCTTTTGAGGATCTGGCGGTCAAGCAACAGATCTTTGCCGCGCTGCAGGCGGCCTTGCCGCCGCAGGCGGTTCTGGCAACGAATACCTCGTATCTGGACATCAATCGCATCGCAGAACCCGTCAGTGACCGCAGCCGCGTTCTGGGCCTGCATTTCTTCAGCCCGGCCCATGTGATGAAACTGCTGGAGGTGATCCGCGCCGCCCAGACCTCGGATGCGGCGCTAGCCACGGCGCTGAAGCTGGCACAGCGTCTTGGCAAGATCCCCGTTCTGGCCGGGATCTGCGATGGTTTCATCGGGAACCGTATCCTGACACGCTATCGCCAGACCACCGACATCGTGATGATCGAGGGCGCGATGCCCTGGGATATCGACGCCGCAATGCGCGAATTCGGTTTTGCCATGGGCCCCTATGAGGTGCAGGACCTGTCGGGCCTGGACATCGCATATGCCAACCGCAAGCGTCTTGGGCTGAAGACCCGGCCCGGCTTTCGCTATATCCCGATCGCGGACCGGATGGTGGAAGAGGCACAGCGCCTTGGCCGCAAGACATCTGCGGGCTGGTATGATTACGCTCAGGGCCAACCCGCCAGTGCCTCGCCGGTGGTGGCGGATCTGGTGCGCGACACGGCACGGGCTCAGGGCATTGCCCCCCGCAACTGGACCAGCGAAGAAATCCAGACCCGCGCCCTGACCGCGATGATCGAAGAGGCCTGCCACATTCTGGCCGAGGGCATCGCCGCCCGGCCCGCCGATATCGATCTGGTCATGTTGCATGGCTATGGCTTTCCGCGCTGGCACGGGGGGTTGATGCACTATGCCGATACGATCAGCCCTGCCGAACTTCTGACCCGGATCGAGGGCTTCGCCCGTCTTGATCCGCTGTCCTGGAAGGTTCCTGAACTGCTGCGCCGCCTTGCCCGGGACGGGCGCGGTTTTGACAGCCTCAACTGACCGGAAACCGATATCACCGATGCCCTTATCTGTGACTATGTCCGCACGCCGATCGGGCGTTATGGCGGCGCGCTTTCTTCGGTGCGCGCCGATGATCTGGCCGCGCTGCCGCTGCGCGCACTGATAGCGCGCAACCGGAGGGCGCCAACTTCGCGATCAGTTTTCCGTGCTCAGCCAGCCGTGCAGTATTCCAGCGAATTGTGGCGCGTTGGAATTCGCGCGCCATAATCTCGGAATGGAAACACGAGGCTGCTCGGCGGCGTGCTGTGGCATAATCGTGAGGATCAAGCGGATGGTGAAAGTTCTTGATTTCGCCCACCGCGTTTCTATCCGCCCTTTGCGCTTTTGGTCCTCCCTGAGAAGGGTGCCAAAATCCAAGCAAGGCCCATCACGTTGACATGATGTCGTTTTTTCAAGCCTGCTGTGAGGCTGCGCAAGATAGTTTCGCCCTTATCCCTTCTTCTGGATCAGATTTTCATCGAGAGGGTCCTCACGCGGCATCGCGGGTGTAGGATGTGATGATGCCGCCAAGCTGGCGCTTGCGCTGAATTGGGCCATCACGGACGGGCCGAAATTCGGCCTGAAGCACGTTGTTGCCGATGTCCCGGCCGCGATGCGGGCGCTCGACATTGTAGTGGCGCACCCAAGTCCGCAGGATGTAATCAAGCTGGGATCGACTGAAACAGACGAAGAAATCCAGGCATTCGCGCTTGATGGTGCCGATGAACGACTCCGCGAAGGCGTTGGCGTCGGGCGCTCTGTGCGGGATCTGGATCACCCGAGCCCCCTCTGACGCCCAGACAGTGTCGAAGCTGGTGCTGAACTTGGTGTCGGCGTAGCGGATCAGAAAATCCGGCGTGATCTCTTGTTCTGCGCACCACATCAAAGTGTTGCGGGCCTGCTGGGTGACCCATGCTGAGTCTGGTGCATAGGTCGGGGCGGTGCAGAATACCCGGCGGCTGCCGAGATGGATGAACATCAGCACATAAGCCGTCCTTGGCCCACGGAGCGTAAACACGGTCTTCGAGAAGAAGTCGCAGGCGACCATGCTTTCCATATGTGCCCGGATGAATGTGGTCCACGGCAGGGCCGGCTTCTTTTTGCGCTTTTCCGGGCTCGGGTGGATGCCCGCGTCGTTCAGGATGCGTTTGACGGAATTGGCACCGGCATAAAGCCCAAGCTTTTTCAGCTCCCCCGCGATCCGCTTGTAGCCCCAAAGAAGGTTTTCCGATCCGATGCGGATGACTACATCGCGCAGCTCTTGCGTGAGGCGTGGCCGTCCTACCGCTTGGAAGGGACGGCCAACGCGCATCTGGGCGAGCCAGCGCTTGTAGGTCGCGGGCTTGGCGACTTCCATGAGACCGTCGATATCATGCCCGCATTCTTCCCCAATGCGCAGCAGTTCGGCTTTTTCGGCAGGCGACAGGATGATCCGCTGCGTCGGGATGCGTGCCCGCAAGATCGCAATCTGGGCCTTCAGCAGTCTCAGTTGAGCATTGTGCCGCGGCATGAAGAACTGGTTCAGGAAGGCCAGAAGGAGGGATAAGGTCGAATTCATCTTGCCGGGCTCCACTACGGCATTTAAAAAAATGCCGCTATGTCAACGTGATGGAGCTTGCCTACATTTTGGCACCCCGCTCAGGGAAGGCCAAAAAAGGCCTGGGCCAGCTGATGGCCGTCAACAAGCTGGGGCAGGGGACCTGTCGAGGTCTTTGCCAGCATGGTGAGCCGCGCGATTGCGAGGCGGCAACCCGCAGAGCGGCGCAATCATACCCTGCTCTCTAGATGATTGAGCACATTTGGCTGCCAGACCCATCCCGGAGCAATTGGGATTGGAACCCGTAGTTCACGTAAACAAAATCAATGGCTTAATGGGTGGAGATGGGGTGGATGCCGCTCTCATCCTGACGGCATCGTGATGTGCCATACTCGTGGTATCGTAGCACAAGTTGAAGGAGAGGGCATCCATGGGAGAAGTTAGCATTATCGGGGTCGATCTGGCAAAGAACGTGTTCCAGGTGCACGGAGCTGCAGCGGACGGGTCGGTCGTGTTCCGCAAAAAACTGTCACGGCTGCAGTTCGCGCGGTTCATGGCGGATCATCCGGCCTGCGAGGTGGCGATGGAGGCGTGTCCCAGCGCGCATCACTGGGCGCGGGAATTGTCCGCCCATGGGCACAGCGTCCGGCTGATCGCACCGCATTACGTCAAACCGTTTGTGAAGCGGCAGAAAAACGATGCTGCCGACGCGGAAGCAATCGTTGAAGCGGCATTGCGTCCGACCATGCGGTTCGTCGAACCCAAGACCCAGGAACAGCAGGCCCGTGCCGTCGCCTTCCGGACGCGCGAGCAGCTTGTGAAGCAGCGCACCGAAGCGGTGAATGCGCTCCGGTCGCATCTCTACGAGTTCGGCCATGTCGCACCAGAGGGGATCGGTTATCTGCCTCGTCTGGAACGGGTCGTTGAAGACCCCGACGCCAACATTCCTGATCTGGCACGCGATATCTGCCGCATGCTCCTCGAGCAGATTGCCCACCTGACCGACCGGATCAAAGCGCTGAAAGCGAAGATCACCGCCCTTTCGAACGAAGCGGAGATGCCACGGCGGCTGCAGACCATGCCGGGCGTCGGACCGATCACCGCGCTCGCCGTCGAGACCTTCGCGCGCGTTGTAGATGCGCTTCTCGGTGTCGAGCGAGACCAATCGCCCGAAGAAGTCGAGGAAGGCCGCGCGCTCGCTTGGGGCGATCGACTGGAATTCGCGTTCGTCGGCATAGGCGGCGTTGAAGGCGATCCAGAGGAAGATGAAGCGCGCGTCGTCGTCGCGGTCGCAAGCCTCGGCCCGACCGATCCAGCTGATCGCGCGGTGGACACGCAGACCCATGGTTTCGGGAAAGCCGGCGCGGATGGCGCGTTGCTTTTCCTTGAGGGCTAAAAATGTCAGGTTGTCGGGCATCAACTGTTTCCTTTTGAAATCAGGTCACGGCATGGCGGCGAAATCCGATCTGCGATGACCCTCCACCATGTCGCGCAGCGCTTGCGGGGCGAGCACCTCGACCTTGTCGCCCCATTGGTAGAGGTGCCAGGCCATCTCGAGCCAGCCCGCCGCGTGAAAGCGCACGATCAGGCTGCCATCGGCCTGGGATTCGAGAACCTGCCGGGGGTGAAAGCTGAACCCGGCGGCGCGCGCGGCGGCTTCGGGGGCAAAGCGCCAGATGACTTCGCCATATTGCGCCGGATCCTGCCAGACGCCGAAGGCCTGTGCCGCATAGTTGGCGATGGTGAATCCGCGCGGGGCACCCGAACCGTCTCGGTCCCGAAGGTGCCGGTGAGCTGCCGTTCGCGGTGCCCGTGGCGATAGCCTTTCGCCGGGCCGTCGCCCCGACCATAGCGCAGCCGGCCGAGAAATGCGGCCAGTTCCCCGTCGAACACGGCCTCGATCGTCGCACGGACGTTCATCCGCAGCCGCTCCTCAATCGGGTCGAAACCGGCCTCCCCGGCCAGTAGCGCAAAACTCGAAGTGTCAGTAATCTGGTTCATGGCGTGATCTCCCTGGCGGTTGCAGCCGCCGGTTGGGTGGGTGTTGGTTCACCCGGAGATTACGTCGCCTTCAAATTTCCACCAACTTCGCGACACGACCCGCCTTGATCTTGGACGGTTGTCGTGAGGCCGCACGGAACAGGCTTGCGCAGATCAAACGGATCGCGAAGGCTTTGTTATCGCGCCTGCTGCGGCTGTATGGTGCGACCTTCTGACCACCGCGCTTTTGGTCTTCCCTGAGAGGGGTGCCAAAATGCAAGCGATCCCCGTCGCGTTGACATGGCAGCATTTTTTCACTGCCGTGGTGGAGCCTGACAAGATGTGTTCGAAGTCATCTCTCCGTTCTTGGCTCGGATATTCACGCCGCATCGCGGGTGTACGATGTGACAATGCCACCAAGCTGGCGCTTGCGGCGGATCGGGCCGTCACGCACGGGCCGGAAATCGACTTGCAGCACATTGTTGCCGATGTCCCGTCCGCGATGCGGGCGCTCGACGTTGTAGTGGCGCACCCAGGTCCGCAGGATGTAATCGAGCTGGGATCGGCTGAAACAGACGAAGAAATTCAGGCATTCGCGCTTGATCGTGCCGATGAACGATTCCGCGAAGGCGTTTGCGTCGGGCGCCCTGTGTGGGATCTGGATGACCCGAGCGGCCTCTGAAGTCCAGACGGTATCAAAGCTGGCGCTGAACTTGGTATCGGCATCGCGGATCAGGAAATCCGGCGTAATCCCTTGTTCCGCGCACCACATCAAAGTGTTGCGGGCCTGCTGGGTCACCCATGCCGAGTCCGGAGCATAGGTCGGTGCGCTGCAGAATACGCGCCGACTGCCGAGATGGATGAACATCAGCACATAGGCCGTCCTTGGCCCGCGGAGCGTAAACACGGTCTTCGAGAAGAAGTCGCAGGCGACCATGGTTTCCATGTGCGCCCGGATGAAGGTGGCCCACGGCAGGGCGGGCTTCTTATTGCGCCTCTCTGGGCTCGGGTGGATGCCTGCCTCGTTCAGGATGCGTTTGACCGAATTTGCGCCTGCATAGAGCCCCAGCTTTTTCAGCTCGCCCGCGATCCGCTTGTAGCCCCACAGGAGGTTCTCAGATCCGATGCGGGTGACGACGTCCCGCAGTTCTTGGGTAAGGCGCGGCCGCCCCACGGCCTGAAAGGGGCGTCCACCACGCATCTGGGCGAGCCAGCGCTTGTAGGTCGCGGGCTTGGCCACTTCCATCAGCCCGTCGACATCATGCCCGAATTCTTCCCCGATGCGCAGCAGTTCGGCTTTTTCGGCAGGCGACAGGATGATCCGTTGGGTCGGGATGCGGGCCCGCAAGATCGCGATCTGGCTTTCAGCAGTCGCAGTTGCGCGTTGTGGCGCGGCATGAAGAACTGGTTCAGGAAAACCAGAAGGAGAGATAAGGTCGAATTCATCTTGCGGGGCTCCACCACGGCCTTTAAAAAATGCCGCTATGTCAACGTGATGTGGCTTGCTTACATTTTGGCACCCCTCTCAGGGAAGGCCAAAAGCGCCGAAGCCGGCATAGGCCGTCATCAATCTCCGGCCGGAGGTGTGGTCGGGCCTTCGCTCTCCTGTTGATCGCCCCGATCACGATGCCGCAGGCTGCTGAGCCGCGTCACGATACCCTCCCGATCAGCCGCAAAAACGTCGCGCAGAGTTTCGCTCAAGCCCGCAATGGCTGCCGCTGACACGGGAGAGAGTTTGCGGCCAGATTGGCTCCCTCCGGGTTTTTCCATCTGGAGGACCCCATGCCCATCCTGACCTGGTCCCATTGGCGCAAGGTGCCGAAAGGCCTCTGGCGCTGGCCGAACTTCTCGCCCGCCGAAATCGCCTGCCGCGGCACCGGCGCGCTCAAGATCGACACCGGGGCCCTGGACAAGCTGCAGGCGCTGCGCGACCGGCTGGGCAAGCCGCTGATCGTCCGCTCCGCCTATCGCAGCCCCGAGCACAATCGCGCTGTCGGCGGCGCGCCGCGTTCCAAGCACATGGACGGCACGGCCTTTGACATCGCCATGGCGAACCACGATCCCGTCGCGTTCGAGGCGGCCGCGCGGGAGGTCGGGTTTCTGGGATTTGGCTATTATCCCCGCTCGGGATTCATGCATATCGACTTGGGGCCTGCGCGCAGTTGGGGTGAGAAGTTCCCGGTCCGGGCGGTGCCGTTTGCGCCGGAAACACCACCCGCGCGCGAGGTGTTGGCGGAAAGCCGCACGCTGCGTGGGACCGGGGCGGCCGGTGTCGCGACCGTGGGTGCAGCCGGGGTTGAGGTTGCGCAGCAGGTGCTGACCGAGGCACAGGGCGTTGTGCTGCCGCTGATCCCCTATCTCGACAGTCTGCGCTGGCTGTTCATCGCCCTCGCGCTGACGGGCATTGCGGTCGCGGTTTGGGCGCGCGTTGATGACTGGCAAAAAGGGCTGCGCTGATGTGGGGCGGCTTCACGGCGTGGTTATTCGGCCGGCCGTGGGCGCGGCGGGCGGCCATCATAGCCCTGACGACACTCGCCATCCTCTTGCTGATCCTAAACCTGCGCCGCTCTGGAGAACGTGCCGGCCGCGCCGCTGAACGCCTCGAAACTCGGGAGAGAACCATTGCCACCCAACGCCAGATGCTGGAAGCCGCAGCACGTCGCCCCGCTGATCGGGATGCTCTCGCTCAGCGCCTGCGCGATGGGCGGTTCTGAAGGGCAGGGGGCCTGTCCGCCAGTTGTCGAGTATGGCAGCGCCGAACTGGCACGCGCGGCTGAAGAGGTCGAGGCCCTGCCCGAGGGTTCGGTGATCGTCCGGATGTTGAGCGATTATGCCGTTCTGCGCGACCAGGCGCGGGCGTGCTTGTGAAGCCCGGACCGAGTGCTGCTAAGTGGGAAGCGCCAAACGCCTCGACCACTGTGCAGAGCACCCGGTCCGGTTCACAGGTTTCGCGGTTTCAAGGAACAGCGGGCGCTTCCACCCGCCGCCCACTATGGCATGAACGTCGGCCGGCTGTCGCGAGCCGAAATGGGCGCACTTGTGCCCATGCACCTGATGCGACTGCTGCAGCCGTCGGTTGGGTGGGTGTCAGTTCACCCGGAGATTAGGCCGCCCTCAAATTTCCATCACTTCTGAGACACGACCGCGAAGCGTCAGCAACATCACAATTGATGTGATCGCCGTTTACACCTACCGGTCGAGAGGGAGGTGTTGGCGAAAGGCCGGACGTGGCGCTGAGATGTGCCGGGGGTGTGGCGACCGTTCGAATCGGTGAACTCGCGGTTGCCATGATCTTCTTGAACGCCTCCGCGAAGGTGGGGGCGCTACCGACGGTGGGTCGAGTGGTGGGGGGCGGGCAGGTGTGGCGGTGACCTGCCGCAACTCATGGACGGGTCTGTAATCTTCGAGTGGCTGGCGGATTATGCGGTGGTGAGGGAACAGGTGGGTGCGTGTCGGCGTCCATGAAATTGCGGTATTGTCCAACAGGGTGGTTTGGGGCAGGGTGAAGCTAGCTAGGCGGCATGAAACAGAATGACATCTCATCAACCCACGTTATTCACCGTAGGGGTCTTCGCGGTCGCTTTGGCCGCCTGATCTGGGGTGGTTGGGTGGCCTGAGCATCGCACCGGGAGCAAAGTTGGGCGGGCCGGCGCATCCTTCGGCACATATAGGTGGCGGATGGGCAGTTTGGCGCGCTTTCGGCAATTGAACGCGCAGGCGTTCAGGTCGCCCATGGGCGGGTCAGCACGCAGCGATGTTGGCAGTGGGGTGCGCGACTACGGATCTGTCGCCCATTTCAGCGCCGTGACCTCGGGCCAGAGGATGGCCCAGATGCTGGCGGCGGCGGTGGAGAGGGTCAACGTCATGCGTCGTGCTGAGATGATCAGCCTGGCACCGGCGCGCAGGACGCGCTCGCGCAGGCGGCGCGGGCTCCAACCGGTGCCGGTGGCGCGCGCCATGGCGCGGCGGGCGATGTGCATCAGCTGATAGGCCATCATCGAGATCAGCATCCGGACCTCGTTGCAGGCGAAGGCGTCGATCGCCGGGGTAGTCGAGCGCAGTTTGCGGCCGCGCACATGGGTCTTGGGGCGGTTCGTGGACGAGAGCGCCGGGGCGAGAACGTCCTTCAACTCGCCCATGTGGCCCTCTGCCTTGCCGCGCTTCCGGTAGTGTTCGAGCACCTCGCAGCTCGCCATCTGCCGCCAGGTCAGCGAGGTGACGAGGAAGAAGCGGTCGAGCAGCAGATCGTCGGGGCGCTCCTTGACCATCAGGATCACTCGGCGGGGTTTGTCCCAGCTTGTCGCCATGCGGTTCAACCCGGACCTCAAGTCAAAATACGCTGCATTCCGCGAGGCAGGCAAACCCGCCAAGGTCGCCATCGTAACGCTCATGCGCAAGCTCCTCGAAACCGCAAACGCGCTCGTCAAAGCTGATCGCAGCTGGACGCCAAAATCTGCTTGATCAAGACGGATACTCTCGGCCCGATACTGCAGCACATGGGTCCACAGGCGCGGCTTGTGGGGGCGTCGTCCGCGCGGTCGTTTCATGTAGGGCGCGGCGATACGGTCGAGCGCGGGGTTGGCACGCAGCCGGGCGACATAGTCGATGCTCCGCGCCTCCAGACCTGCCAGCAGCGTCGCCGAGGGAAAGCCCGCATCCATGCGCACCATGGCCACGCCGCAAAGGCCGCTCTCCCGTGCCCGATCCACCACGTCGAGAACCACGTCCAGCGCCCCATCGGCGGTGCCAACAGTGCCCGGCCGCAGGCGCCCGTCCAGCATGTCGCCGGTTTCGGCGATAGAGGTGATCAGCGGGTGGTAGATGCGGGCGTTGTAGTGGCCGTTCCACTCGGCCTTCGGCTGGTGGCCATGCACATCGATCGGCAGGCTGTCGACGTCGAGCGTCACCCGCGGGCGCTCCCGTCCACCGTTCTCGGCCCGCAGCCCGCGCGCGGCGAGTTCCAGCACGCCGTCACGGAGCGCTTTCAGGTTGTCGGCCTGTGCTATGATGGCCGTGAAGCGCGACAGCGTCGGCTGCGAGGCCAGTCCCGCCCCCGCTACCAGCGGGGTCAATCCGGCCGAGGAGCTGCACGCCAACCGCATGGCCGGATCCAGGCGCAGCGCATCGGCGTCGTCGTGATCCCGCCAGCCCTGTGCCGCCAGCAACACCGCGGTCCGCAACAGCGACGGCAGGTCGTGCAGCACATCCGCTTGGCGCCGAGGATCCTTCAGCCGCGCTCCCAGCCAATCCACGATCCCGCTGGCCTCGAGGATCTCGCGCAAGAGCACCGCCCCAGGTTCACCGGTCAGCCGATCTTGTCGGCACTCGACCCGCAGAGAGCGGTTGAACCGAGGCGTGACCGGCTGTAACGTTTCACCCATGCGTGCGTCCGAAGCTGCTGAAAAGTCGTGTCTAGCAGCTTGATTTTACAGCGCTTTCAGGCGCACGCAACCTTTCCCGCCGATTTGGATGAATAAGCCGGGTTCAAGAGGGTGGATAGTCTGGAGAAAAACGTTAATCAAAGCCACAACTTTGCGTGAAAATTTCAAGATTTATGGCGGTCTTGAATCGGGTAAGTTGCTCTCAAGCTAGATCAGATGCCTGCAGTCTCGCGTGGAAGGTCAATTGTTGCGCGCTCAGGAACGTCCGGAGCGCAGATTTGTGCGGCGTCCCGATCTGATGAATTCGAAGTGGCTCGAGGCACCAAGGGAATCGGTGATTTCTGGCGGTAAACTAATAATCGCATGGGGCGCCCGTACCGAATAAACAACATCCAGCATCAGAGGCCTTGAAAATTGAACTATCTTGA
>NZ_JBKFEY010000024.1:0-36597 GCF_046507575.1 Pontitalea aquivivens
GGTTTTGGGTACCGTAGGTCGGAAGTTCGAATCTTCTCGCCCCGACCATCACTTAGGCGGATAGACAGGTGTCCGTTTTGCAGTTTGTTTTGCAAACCTGTTCACCGTCTGACCCTTTCCAGCTTCGCGAGCAGGCCATCAGACATGCCTGGTGACAGGGCGGCATAGCGTTCGATCACCTCGGATGCATGCTTCAGGCTCCATCCCATATGCACGGCGATTTCCTTCAGATCGGCCCCGGCCCACAGCAGGCGGGTGGCGGCGGTGCCGCGGGCATCATACAGGCGCAGCTCGGGCCGCAGCTTCAGGCGGTCGCGCCATGCGCTGACAGCATCGCCCAGGTAGTTTTCGTGGGTATAGGGTTCGCCGCCCTTGTTCGTGATGATCCTGTCGCCCTGCGTGGCGTCGATCAGGGCGGCCATCCGGGCCGTGACTGGGATCGAGGCCAGCCGCTTGCGCTTGGCGGTCCACATCACGATTCTGCGGCCGCCCGGCGTGGGGTGGATGTGTTCGCGGGACAGGCGTGCCAGATCGCCTGGGCGCAGGCCGGTTTCGCAAGCGGCAACCACGATTCGGGCCACATGGGCGGGGGCGCCGGTTTCGAAGGCCTCAATCTCATCATCCAGCCAGAACACATCGGCGCGGTTCGATCGATAGATGGATTTCATCCGCTGCAGGTGGTTGTGGCGCAAATAGGTGCGGTCCACCGCCCAGCCGACGATCCGCTGCAGGTGGCGCATGCGGTCATCGCCCACCTTGCCGCCGATGTCGTCACGCCACTTCAGCACGATGCCACGGATGCGCGGATCGTCAAATACGGCGCGCGGGCCCGATCCGAACTTTGCGTCGATGCCGTTCTTCGGGTGCTGGATCGATATCCGCATGTCGCGCTGCGTTCGGTCTGCAAGGCGAGTGAAGTCCTGTGACCCCATGAATTCGATGATCAGTTCGCGGAAGAGACCGCGCGCCATTTGCGCCACCGGGCGGGCTGCGGCCAGAGCGGCGAGGTATTCGGGCGACCCGACGCCATAGGACATACCGCTGTTCCAGAACGGGGCGGCGCCGCGTTCGCGGCTGGCATAGTGGTATTCGCGGATCGTGCCGTCGGCGAGCGTGCGGCGGATGCGGTTGATGCCCTTAACCCTGATCATAGCCATTTTCCCGCATCCACCTGTCCACATCTGATTCCGGTCTGGATGCTGGCACGGATGCGGGCGGCTCGACAATCATCGTGACATCGCCACGCTGCAACGTGACGCGCAGGCCAGCCATGGCGAGGCGTTCGGCTTTGCTCACTTGGGCATCGGTGAAGGTGGCGCGCTTTGTCATTTCACCGCGCCCCTACGTTTGTTCGCCTTTCGCGCCGCCTTCACTTTGGCCCGACATTTCTTTGCCTTGGCTGGTTTCTCGCGATTATGTGAGCCCTTCGCGTAGTGCAGGCTTTGATCCTCTGGGGTCATGTTCGCGATCATCATTGCGGCTGTAAGAGCGGTGAGTTTTCGGGGCTCCATCAGGAATCCTCCCCGGCGTTGTCGGTGGTCATGCGCGCAGTGTGCATCCCTGCCAGCGCTGCGCGGACTTGCGGCTGCGCGTCGGATTCGCGCAGCCACTGGTGGGTGATCCCCACGCCGCCCGGCATGATCGCGCGCAGCATGGCTCCGCCGCCCATCTCGACCTGCACGGCGGCGGCGTAGCCCCAGCGGATGCCGTCCAGGATCGCGCCGTTGAACAGATCCTGCCGGCTGCCTGCGGCAAGATCGTCGCCGATTTCTGCCAGCAGATCGGCGGCTTCATCCACGCCATAGTGCCTTATCCCCTTAAGAACGGCGACAATGTGGGCTTTCAGCTGGTCACGCATCAGCGGTCTCCTTCGTTCCGATGGCGGGGGTGATCGTTTCGGGCGTGCGCAGCTGCGGGGGCAGCCATGCGTCCACGCGGGCGGTCTGTTCGCGCGACATGCCAAGGGTCTCGCGGAAGTCGGCGCTGTTGAACAGGTCATGCAGGCGCGAGGCCTTTTCCGCCTTCTTGAGGTTGCGGAAGGGCAAGGACGGTTCGGTCAGTTCCTCGGGCACCAGCTGCGCCCAGATGTCATCCAGCATGCCGCCCGGCATCCGGCTGAAGAAGTTGGCTGCCGTGGGCGTCCAGACGCTGCGGGCCGTCACGCCAAGGCTGGCCGCAAGTTCGCGCCCGAAGGCCGCGTTCGCCGCCTGGAAGGTGCGGGCGAGGGCAGCGGTGATCGCCGCGTTGCGCGCCTTCTTGCCCTCGGTCTGGATCGCCTGCAACAGGTCCAGCGTGGGTTCCGCAGTGCGGTCATAGCCGGGGATTGCCTGGGCCAGCCGGTCGCTGACGCGCACGCCGTCATCGGTCTTGGCGGGTTCGATGGCCGGTTCTGACGGTGCCAGTGCCAGCGGGCGGTTGTAGGTCAGGCCGCGCGTCAGCGACATGGCCAGCAGATCCAGCATCAGTTCCGGCCGGTCCAGCAGCGCCGTTTGCAAGGCGAGCGTGCCGATGGCGTTCAGATCCTGGCGCAGGCTGTCGCTGATGGTTTCGGGCTTGGATGTCGTGCCTGCATCGGGTTCCTGGCCGTCCGCCGCATCGGCAGCGCGGAAAGCGTCCTCGCGGCGCAGGGCGCCGTCACGATCGACGAAAATGAAGAGGGTCGCGGCGGCGCGGTCTTCGTCGCTGTAATCGCCGCGCTGGCGGTCTTCCAGTTCGTCCAGGCGGCGCAGTTCGACATCGGTCAGCTCGCGGTCCTCGGCGGCGTCTGACAGCGCGTCATATTCCGCCTGATCGCCGGGCGGCAGATCAACGGCATGGCGGCGCAGGCGTTCGCCCGCCTTCAGCATCACTTCATGGTTCGGCCATGGCTCTGCGAAGGCCACGACCTTTGCCCAGCCTTCGGCCGCGATTTCGGCGCGAACCTCTTCCAGGCGGCGGGCAAAGAGATCGTCCAGGATGCCCGGGTCCAGCAGGACGGTGCTGTCAGAAAACAGGTCAGCCTGAATGCGCCCGCCCGAGGCGCTGTAAAGGTCGATGCCCACGAAGACCGCGCGGCGGTCATTCACGGGCACGGCCTGCGGGCGCAGCGCGTTGCGGATGGCATCGGGGCCCATGCGCCCGTAGCCGTTCTGTCGGGCGATGATAGTGGGTAGCAACGTCAGGACGTGCTTGTCATCCTCGGCCACAGTCAGGGCGGCGGCCTGGTCAAGGCTGATGTCGCCCGTGCGCAGGGCGTCCAGAGCAGGTTCGGGCAGGATGGCCAGCCGCAGGCGCCCAAGGACGTGCTGTTCGCGCACGGCAAAGGCGCGGGCGATCTGGTTTGGGCTGGCGCCCTTGGCGCGCATCGTGCTGTAGGCCCGCACCTCATCCGCAGGGTTCAATGCCGCGCGGGCAGTGTTTTCGGTACCGGCCCATTCGGCGGCGGTGGCGGCATCCGCGGTGATCCGCACCGGGATTGCCATGTCAGGATCGGTGTCGCGGTAAAGCTGCCAGAGCGCGCGCAGGCGGCGACCCCCGGCGACGATGCCGATCTTCACCGATTGCAGGTCGTTGGCGTCGGCATACCCCGCCTCGAAATCCTTGAACCCCATGAGGTTCTGCAACAGGCCCGCCTGCTGGATCGACTGCGCCAGCAGGTCAATCTCCAGCGGCGGCGGTTCGCTGCGGCTGTTCAGTGAGTGGATGTAGAGCCGCGAAAGCGGGATCAGTTCGATGTCGGACATGAGTCAAATCCATTTGGAGGGGTGGCGGTTGGCTGCGGCGCGACAGGCCTAGCGGTTGGCTGGGTTCGTGGTGGCGCGGGCCTGTCGTTCTTCGGCCTCGGCGCGGTGTTTGGCGCAGGCCCACAGGTAGCCCCGGCGTCGTTCAGGTAGGTCGCGGATCAGTCCGGGCAGACGGAAGCCGAAGGGCGCGGGCGTGGCGCCGCAGATCCCGCAGGGGTGATCTGATTTCGGTGCCTGCGCGGTCATTGCAGAGGGCCTGTGGCGGCGTCGGGTTCATCCTCGGGCGGCCAGCCGACCCAGCCGGGGCCGACGTGTTCGCAAAGGGTGGTGGCGATCATCCGCGCCTCGGCCTCGGATCGCACCTCGATCACCACGGTCCAGCCGGTGTATTTCTCGGTCTCATCCTCGGAAAACAGCGCGCCGGTATGTTCGCCCACTGACCATTGGCGCGGGTTTTCGTCCGCCACCGGAATGCACAGAATGGCGATGTCGTCTTCTTCGATCTGGTTTTCCATGTCAGTCCCTGTCGGTGTTGAGGCCGTGCAGCTGTTCCAGGCGGTCACGGGTTTCGCGGGTGGCCTCGATGTTCTGGGCCACGGCATCAACGGCTGCGCTGAGCGGCCATCCGGTGGCCCTGATCATGCTGCGCACCATTGCGCGCAGCCGGGCGTCTGTGAGTGCCATCACAGGAACCATTTGATCGGATCGATCCAGATCAACAGCACGGTCCAGGTGACCCCGCAGGCAGTCGCGACGGCGGCGGTCCAATGGCTGCGGCGGTAGGATTCAAGCGCCGCGCGGCGGTCCAGTTCGGCCTGCGGCACGATCGGGGGCAGATGCGCTGACCGATGGGGCATGGGCCGCGCCGGGGCGTGCAGGTCACAGGCACGGGCATCGGCCTGGCGCGCCATCCGGGCGCGTTCGTAGTCGATCCAGTCGCTCATGCCGCATCCTCGGGCGTGTCGCCGCCATGCAGGATGCGGGCGATGTGGCGGCGCATGCGGGCGGCGGCTTCGGGCGACATGACGCCAAGTCCGTCCCCGGCGATCTGGCCGATGCTGCGGAAGAAATCGCCGGTCGCGGCATGGCTGTGGGCCGGCGGTTCGGCGGCTACCAGATAGGCCGGCGTCAAGCGTTCCAGGTGCAGCGTCATCCCGCGCGCCGCGGCAGCGCTAGCCCACGCATGTTGCAGGTCGGCGGCGGGCGGCATCGCGGATGCGTGGGTCACGTCGAGCAGCGCGCGCGACGGGGAGGGGCAGGGCTTGGTATGCATGAGTGCCTCCTATCGGGGTTGATAGGGGTCACAATAAGCGGTAATAAAACCGCAGTCAAGCTAAACGCGGTAGGAAAACCGCAAAACGATTTGCGCCGCCCGCTGCGTTCGGGCAGAATCACCCGGCGGGATAGCTGGCGCGTGGTGCTGCTGGCATGAAAAAGCCCCGCCTGGGCGGGTGGCGGTTCGGCTGGACGTTCGGCGCCGCGCCGGTTCTGATGGGATGGCGACAAGGGAGATTGAGAATGGGTTTGAAGGATCTGGTGCTTTTGCCGGTCGGATTGCAGGTCGCGTTAGGGGCTGGCTATCTGGCCTATATGATTGCCTATGCCGGGCTTCGCCGGGGGCATTCGGCGGTGGATGCCGTGTTCATATCGTTCGCTTTTGGCATTCCCGCGCTTTTCACCTTCGATTTTCTGGCGCAGGTTCATGTGGCGTTGGGGGTAGCGTTTGGGGCTGCGGCGTCGATCGTGGCGGGCGTGGTCTGGCGCAGTGGTTTGCGTTGCGGCTGGGGCTGGCTGATGGAAGATCTGGGCGTCCATGGCGAGGACGGCGCGGCCACCTCCTGGGACACGCTGATCCAGCGGCGCGACCTTAAGGTGAATCAGGTGAGCGTTCGGACAAAAGACGGGCGCACTCTTTTCATGAATGAGCGCCACGACTATCTGGATGGCCCGCACAAGGGGCTCATCCTTGGGGGCGACGGATCTGTGGTGATGGTGGTCGAGGAGGAGCGCCTTCCCGGCGCCACTGGCGAAGACCGGAAGGCGCAGGGAATGCGCACCGAAAACGGCGTTCGGCTAAGTTATATCCCCGCGTCTGAAATCGCCCAGGTCAACATGCGGGTCTTGTAATCATTCCTTCGGGTCAGGCTTTCCGCCTTGCCCGCGATCTGGACTTGCGCCGGGGCTGACGCTGCCATCGATCCGCCGGGGGTCGCCTATCTGCCGCGGTTGCGGCATGGGCTTGGGTGAATTGTCGTCCTTGTTCGCCATTGGATCGCCTTTCTGGTTATGATCTGGTTACGCCCTTTTGCCCATCCAGATCACCTTGCCGATCACCTGGATGTCGGCGCGGGCCATCTCGATCGGCGGATAGATGGCCTTGTTGTCGGAAATGATGCTGACGCTGCCGTTGCCGGCGCGGCCGACGCGCTTGACGTGCAGCGCATCGCCCCAGCGCAGCACGAACAAGCCGTCGAAATCGAGGCTGGTCTTGGTGGTGTCCAGCATCACCACGTCATCATCTTTCAGCGTGGGTTCCATGCTGTCACCCTTGACCCCGATGATTTTCAGGTGGCGAGGGTGCGTGCGGGTGATGCGGTCCAGGTAGCCCGGCGGGAAGGACAGCCGCTCGATCACCTCTTCGCTTTCGATGACGGCACCGTGTCCGGCGCTGGCCCGGATGTCGTAGACGTCGATCATGTTGTCTTCGATCGGCTTGCTTGGTGCTGGCGCGCGCCGCAATGCGTCTTCGGTCTCGCCAATGCCGTGAATTAGCCAAAGCTCAGATACGTCCAGTTCGCGGGCGATCCGCGAGAGGGCGTAGATGTTCGCGCCCGCGGCTTCCTCTCCGGCTTGGACGCGACGGCGCCAGTTGCGGATGCCATCGCGCGACATACCGGCCTGCAACGAAAGTGCGTTGTCGGAGATGCCGAGACGTTCTTCGCAGAGGTCTATGCGTTCGAGGATTTCTTGCAAATTCATGCGGTTATAATCCCGCATCGTTGCGCTCGCCCAAAGCGGTAAGATAACCGTTGACCATGCGATTATTTAACCGCATAAAGGGAGCATGTTGGACATCGACAACCTGATCAAGATCGCGGACGCCTACAAGGCTGTGACGGGCCTCACCGAGGACACCACGGTTTCTTACCGCGTCTTTGGAGACACTAAGAAGCTCGCCGCAATCCGCGGCGGGGCTGATCTCACTACGCGCCGGTATAATGCTGCAATGCATTGGTTCCGTGAAAACTGGCCGGATGGCGCGCCGATGCCCGACCTGTTGATACCTCCGCACAAGGACGTTGCCTGATGTCACCTGAAACCCCTTCTGATCCGTTTGATCGCTACATTTCGCCCGAGCAGTTTGGTGCACTGGCGCATCCCGTGGACGCCGCCATGGCCCGCGCCAGCGCGCGGTGCCTTGTCGGCGTCGGCACGCCGCGTGGCCCTGTGGCTGCCCGGCGAGAATGGTGGGACTTGCTGCGGCGGTCCGAGACGCCGGAACAGCGCCTGACCTGCCAGCGCATGATCGACGCCCTGGGCATTGCCATCGGCCTGCAAGACTGGGCCGAGGGCAGGGCGCTGTGCGAGCGGAACCGGGCCCACGCCGACGCCGCTGCGGCGCACGAGCGTGAGGCCGCGGCGATTGCCGAATGGTCCGGCTTCGGGCGCGTGGAAGAGGTGCGGCCCGACCTTACAAAGCTGATCAGAGCCCGGAACGTCTGCGCCAGTGAGCCTGGGTGCGAGCTGTGACCCGGGCCTATGCTCGCCGGAAGGCCTCGAACAAAGTTTTCGTGGCGGCGGCGGCCTCGGTCTTTTCAAGTTCTTCGAAGTCTTCTTCGATCTTCTTGAACATCGCGAAGAAGCGCGGCCTGCGGTCGGGGTCTTCTGCCGCCAGCAAGACCAGCAATTCGGCGAAGGCGTCTTCCAGCGCTTCGAGGCGAGCGTTTTTCGCCATCGGTTCGTCGTTCTTCATCCATCCCTCCAATCAGGTGCTGTCATGACCCGGAATTTGCGTCTTGTGTCTTCCCGTCATCCTGACGATGCCGCGCCGCGCGGTCAAATGTCCCATGCCAATCGGCGTGACTTGTCGCCCCTGGGCGGGCGTGGGCGGGATGCGCGTGCCGCGCGCCGGATCAGCTGCCCGCCCGTGATCACGCGGCATGAGGCGACGGCTTTCTGGGCCGATCTGGTGGCGCGGCGCTGCGGCACGCGCGAGGCCTGCGCGGTGATGTTCTCGGTCACTTTTCAGACGGCCTGCAACTGGTTCGATGGGTTTTCCTGCCCCACGGGCGACAAGGTGATGATGGCGCAACGCGCCTGGCCGGAAGAATTTTCCAGCGATACGGGGGTGTGACCGTGAGCCTCCTGGTCGCGTTTGACACTTCGGCAGTCGAGGCCGTCCTTTCGGAGGCGGTCTCTCTATTTGCCAAAACGAAGGCGGCGGATTGTGTCCCGGAGGCTGTCGATGCTTTCCTGAGCGCTGTCGAGACCGGCGAGGAGGTCCTCTTTGTCCAGGCTAACGATGGCTTTGCATTTTCCGCAGGTAAATGCGTCATTCGCCTTCACCCATCCGACGGTCTGACGCGCGCTGTTGCCGCACTGCGGGCACGCAATGTCTAAGGTGTGCTTGTCAAACATGTCTGCCCCGATGCTTGGGGTGCTTGCATGTAGCCATGGGTTTTCCTCCTTCATGGCTGCTGGTGATCGCCGGGTTTTGGCCCAGGTGATCGCATGTGGTGCCGCTTTGGTGCGGAGCGGTGTCGCAATCGGAGGCGGTTCGCGGGAACGAATCGCCTCCAACCCCACGATCTGGGCCGTTTGCGCCTGGGCAGTCAACATGTTGACACGGTCTTTGCGCGGTTTCGCACGCGCGCTGAGAGGCCCTGTAGTCAGTTCGGAGAATGATGGTGTCTGCGTCCCGCAACGACTGCCAGTCGCGGGGCAACCTGCCGTCCACGCTGTGGCGTGGAGCGGCCCTTGGCGCGGCGGCTGCGGCTTTAGGTTCCGCGCCGTCGCGTCCTTTTTGTGATTTCGCCTGAGGAACGTCGCATGACCGGGAAGGAGACAATGACGGTTCGGATCGAGATGGCCGATGCCATGCAGGTGGTTGAAGATCTGGCGGCGGCGCTGACCGCCCGGCCGGATCTGCGCGACTGGGCGCAGGCGCAGGCGGATGCCATGGCGCTGGGGAAGGATCTGATCGGCGAGATGAGAATGCAGGATGGGGTTGCCATTGCACCGCCGTCGCAACGCCTGCTGGATTTCCGCGACCTGGTGCTGGCCCGTGCTGCGGTGGTGATGTGATGGCGCGCACAAGATCCGCTTTGACCGACATGCAGCTGCTGGAAATCCTCGATCTGATGGATCGGCATGGAATGACCGCGCTGCAGGTGGCGCCCCGCTATGGCAAGACGCGAAACGCCATCATCGGCCTGCGCCACCGGATATTGACCGATCTGGCGGCTTCCGAGGTGGGTGCGGCCGCGATGAAGCCGGAAAACCGTGACGGTGGGATGCCTGCCGATTGGTGGCGAAAGCGGGTGGCATGCTGATGGCCGCCGCGCGGGCAGAGGCGGTGCGTGAGGCGCTGCGCGTGTCGCTGCCAGTGGGCGACCTGTGGGCGACGGTTCTGGTCGCCGAAAGCTGCGCGCAGGTGATCTGGCATCGGTTTGCGCCGGACGGTGCGCCGATCGGCGGGCGGGCGCTGATGAACGAATTTCTGACCGAAGGTCACGGCGATCAGCTGCGGGCGCTGGCAGTGGCGGTCGATCAGGCGGTGGCATCCTTGAAACGGGGGAGTAAATGACAAAGGAATTTGACCAGGGCGCGGCTGATCAAGGAACTTCGATCCCGCTGCACATGCTGAATGACCTGATGGATCGTTGCGAGGCGGCGATCACGTTGCAAGCTGATCGATTTATCGCTCTGCGGTCGATCGTGAGTTTCATCGCTGAACACCGCCTCCTGTGCGGCGTTCGTGTTCAGATTGACCTTGAAGACGGATCTGACGCGGTTGAGTTCGAGCTCGTGGATCGGCGGCCCGATGCAGCGCCACTGTTCGTTCGCAACGCGCCCGGAAAACCTTGTCGTGCGGCTGATCCAGTCGCGAATGAGCCGGATGCCGAAGCCGCAGCGCATAAGGCGGACAGCGGTGCGGATGCGGCGGACATTCCAGACCAGGACGCTGTTCAGCCGCAGGCGCCCAAGGCGGCCGTCGTCCCGTCTGGCGGTCTTGTGACCGGGCCTTTGAGCGATGAGGAAAAGCAGACGATCTGGCAGATGGTCGATCAGGGCAGCGGGGCGGCTGAGATCGCCGCCAAGCTTCGGCGGCGCGTGCAGACGGTGGCCTTGCTTCTGAACCGTGCAGAGGCTCGCAACGCGCAGCCGGCGCCGCAAGTGTCAAGAAATGCTGAACAGTTGCGCGAGACCAACGCCGCCGCGCAAGCGCCCGTCAAGGCCGCTGTTTCCCCCGCGCCGAAGCCGGTTGAGGACCGCGTGGTGCGCCCCGCGTGGTGGCATGAGGTCAGCGCCGTGCTGGATGCCGTAGGGCACAAGGGCGGCTGGACGTCGGCGCGCGATCTGGAACTGGTCGAGGAGGCCACCAAGGGCACGCCCTGGGAAATCATTGCCGATCAGCTGGGCATCGAGAAGCGCGAGGCAAAGTCCCGTTTTATCGCATTGACCCCGGACGGCGTGAGCTTCGAGAAGCAGTCGCGCCTGATCGAGGTGCTGCGGTCCATCGTCGCCGCGCAGGTGTGATGCAATGTGGCAGGGCTGGCGCGACGATCCGCGTCTGGCAGAGGCGCAGGCGATGGACATGGCCAGCGTGGTGGACCGGCTGGAACTGTCCGGCCTGTCGCGCGCGGGCTCCGAGCTGATCGGGCCATGTCCGCGCTGCGGTGGGCGTGATCGGTTCGGCATCAATCTGCGGGACAATGTGTTCCTGTGCCGCCGCTGCGATGGCAAGGGCGGCGTGATCAATCTGGTGATGTTCGTCCGCGAGATCGGGTTCCGTGAGACGCTGGACTGGCTCTGCGGCCCGGCCGAGGGGATCAGCCCCGAGGAACGGCGCGAACGTGAGCGCCGCGCCGCCGAGAACCGCCGTCGCAATGAGGAGCGATCTGCCCGTGAGCGTGCACGGGCGCTGCGCGAGGCGCGTGACCTGTGGCAACAGGCGCTGCCCGCCCAGGGCAGTCCGGTGCATGATTATCTGGCGGCGCGAGGCATCGCCCAGGCCAACTATCCATCCCTGCCGCGCAGCCTGCGGTTTCATCCGGCGCTTGCCCTGATGGTGCAGGTCGATCGGCAATGGGTCGAGGCGCATCGGGGCCCGGCCATGCTGGCGGCCATCCAGGGGCCGGACGGGAAGTTTCAGGGGCTGCACCGCACATGGTTCGACCTCGATCGGCCGAAGGGGAAGGCGCATGTGCTGCATCCGGTTTCTGGCGAACCATTGAAGGTCAAGAAATCGCTTGGGTCGGTCAAGGGCGGCGCGATCCGGTTCACACCGCCTGCGCCGGTCATGATCATGGGCGAGGGGATCGAAACCACGCTGACCGCGTTGCTGGCCGACACGCCCCCGGGGGCGGCCTATTGGGCGGGCATCAGCCTTGGAAACATGGCCGGGCAGCGCAGGCTTGGGCAGGGCCTGAAGTTCGCGGGCATCCCCGATCTGGGCGACAACCAAGCCTTTGTGCCGCCGCCCGGGGTGGAGCGGCTGATCTATGTGATGGACGGGGACAGTGAACCGCGGCTGACGCGGGCGCATCTGCTGTCCGGCCTGCGCCGGGCCATGGCGCTGCGCCCCGGTTTGAAGGGGCAGATCGTTCACGCCGGGGACGGCGTGGATCTGAATGACGTGCTGATGGGCGCGGGGGGCGAATGCCCCGCACCCCAATGACAAAGACAGAGGTTGAAATGGTAGACAGCAATCTTGACCAGGTGCGCGCCGTGATGGCGCAGCCAGAAGACGTGGACTTGCCCGAGGATCTGGCAACTGAGGCGGCAACGCTGGTGCATGACGATGATGGCGCCGCTGACGATGGTCGGCCGGATGGATGGCCCGGTTTCGATGGCGAGGGTGATCCAGGCGCCCCCGCACCCCCACCAGATGATGGTGGCGATCTTCCCGCCGCAGCGCGCTGTGTTCATATGCCGTTGAATGACCACGGCAACGGACAGCGCCTGGTCGAACATTTCGGCCCTGATCTGGAGCATGTCGCCCGCGTCGGGTGGTTTGTCTGGGCGGAAACGAGGTTTGAGAGTGATCCGGACGGAATCGCCGTGCGGCGGCTTGCCCACCGGATGACCGAGCTTATCGAGGCAGAGGTGGAATACCTGCCGATCCCGGAGAAGGATCTTGCGATCCTGTCCGAGGCGGAAATTGCACAGGCGGAACTGGATGAGTTGGGGGCGATACCGGCGAAGGACCGCAGCCCTGATCAGATCCAGATCATGGCCGCGCATGCGCAGCTGATCCGCCAGGCGCAGGACATAAAGGACCGGCGCGACAAGGCCGTTGGCCGCCGCCTGACCCATGCCAAGAACGCTGGCAATTCGAACGGGATCAACAACATGATGTCCGAGGCATCGGCGATCATTGCGCGACCGCTGGATGATTTCGATGCAGATCCGCTGGTGATCAACACCGAAGGCGGTGTCCTGCGGTTCTGGACAGAGCCGGGCGTCGATGAGGGCGACATGCACGCGCCGCCGCCTGTGGCCAAGGTGGAACGGCTTGATCATGACCGAACGCAACTGTTGACCAAGGTCATGCCTGTGGGGCTGAACCCGAAGGCAACGTGCCCGCAGTTCACGGCATTTCTGGACAGGATCATGCCGTCGCGCGAGATGCAGCAGTTCCTGCAGCGCTGGTTTGGCTATTCGATGACCGGGCTGAACGTCGAGCAGGTCTTCGCCTTCTTTTATGGCGGCGGTGCCAACGGCAAGTCCGTCCTGGTCGATCTGATGGCCAAGATCTTTGGCGACTATGCCGCCTCGGCCAAGATCGAGTCCATCACCGGGCGCAACAGGCGCGGCGGCGGGGACGCTACGCCGGACCTGGTGCCGCTGATCGGGGCGCGGTTTGTCCGCACCTCGGAGCCGGATCAGGGCCAGCAGCTGCAGGAGGGGTTGATCAAGGAGCTGACCGGGGGCGAACCGATCATGGTTCGGTCACTGAATGAGAACTTTGTTCGGGTCTATCCCTTCTTCAAGTTGACGATCAGCGGGAACCATCGCCCTGAAATCAGGGGCGGGGATGACGGCATATGGCGCCGCGTCCTTCTGGTGCCGTTCGAGGTGCAGATCCCGAAGGATGAGCGCGATCCGGACCTTGGCAAGAAGCTGTGGGAAGAGCGCGACGGCATCTTCAACTGGCTGATCGAGGGATTGAAACAATACCTGTCCCACGGCCTGATGATACCGGACAGGGTGATCTCTGCCACGGATGAATACCGCGAAGACAGTGACCCGCTGGCGAGCTTCCTGACCCAGATATGCGCGGTCACTGGCGACACAGCGCACCAGATGAAGGCGCGTGACCTGCAGCAGGCCTTTGCCTTCTGGCTGGATGAGACAGGGCGCGGGGCGTGGAAGGACCGCACCATCTTCAACAGCCTGTCGGCCAAGCAGGGGAAGTGGCGAAGTCCTGTCAGTGGGCAGATGTTCACGCGGGTCAAGTCGTCAGACGCATATTACGCCGGCATCGCCCTGCTTGAGCCCTTCAAGAGCCGGTTCGAAAACCATCAGTCGTTCCAATCTGGTCGCAATGCGAGGCCGCACGATGACCTGTCCTAACGCCGCCCCGCACCCCTCTTTCGCATGTTCACGGGACGTGTGGGACGTGCGGGCCATCGGAATGGGACGTCGTCCCGTGACTAGGGGTACGGGGGAAGGTTTGCGAAATCAGTGGCTTGAACAGCGTCACGGGACGTGTGGGACGTGTGGGACGACAACGCGCGGGTGCGCGTGTGTATTGATCTGTAGCGGGGTCTGGGGTGGTGGCTTCTCATGATACGCGTGGCATCGTCGTCCCACACGTCCCACACGTCCCATGATCCGCGCAAGGCGTTGTTATTACATGCGTTTCAATTTCGGGACCGGCTCTTCTGTCGTCCCGTAAAATTATCCGGTCGTCCCACACGTCCCATAGAAGAACAAGCGAAAACAAGATGAGGTTTCCAATGAGGGTAGGGCAACAAAATATGGTAAGTGGTGGCAAAGCTCTGCGGTTAAAAGAATTGGACCAGCGTACGCCGACCGTGATTGACACGGCAGCGGGTGCTGTGCGGCGGATGAAAGAGGCGGAACGGGTCGCCGCGATTATCGAGGGGGCTGCCCCGCCGGATGGAACCGGGGCAGCGGTTGCCCCGGCGCGTGGGCCGGTTCTGGTGCGGGAAAACTGGGTTGTTGGTCGGGGCGGCACGCGTCGGCTGGACGGGGTCCACCTGCGTGACATGACCCAGCCCGAGATCATGGTCGCGCAGGCCCTGCAGCGCCATCGTGCGCGGCAAGAGGCTACGGGTGATGATGTTCCCTTTGTTCCTCCCTTCACGCCCGGTCAGATCGCCGTCGCGCGTGCCTATCGCGACCTGGTGGAATGGCGGGCCGGGTCGGGGATGAAGTGCATCTCGGTCGAAACCGGGCAGGGCGGTGGTGGCGCTGGGTCTGGCCTGTTCATCGACAGCTACATCCAGCAGGGCCGCTGGCTTGATCGGTTGCGCGCCAGGGTGGGTGCTGGCGTGATCATGGATGTGCGCCGCCACATGGATCGGGGCAACACCCGCCGCCCGATCCGAGCGCTGATCGCGGTTGATTCGCTTTTGCTCGATGGTCAAGACCTGTCAGCTATCCTGAAGAACCACCGCTGGCAGGTGGACGGGAAGAACCGAAAGGCCCTGCGCATTGGGATTTGCGAGGCTTTGGACCGGATGCAGGGATATTCCGAAAAATAGGGTATTGACGCTTATCCCCGCGCCGTGCATGTTTCTTGCCATCATCTACAGTTGCGCCCGCAGGTCACCAGACCGGCGGGCGCACTGCATTTGGCCCTCAACTCAGGTGGAACCATGGCGCGTCTGAAGATGCTGCGCGACGGCACGCATCGGCTGCCGTCGCTGGTCGGCTATCTGCAATCGGGCGCACGGGAACATGATCGGGCGCGCAAGGCGGCCAACCCTCTACGGGCACTTTATGGCACGGCGCGATGGCAGCGGCTGCGCTGGCAGGTGCTGGTGCGCGATCTGTTCACCTGTCGCCGATGTGGTGGCGCGCATGCGGATACGTCGCAGCTGGTCGCGGACCATATCCGCCCGCATCGCGGGGATGTGGATCTCTTCTGGGATGAGGGCAACCTGCAATGCCTGTGCAAGCGGTGCCATGACGGCGCCAAGCAGCGGGCCGAAGCGCAAACGCGGGGCATCGACCTGTCGGCGCGGAGGGGAGGGGGGGTCTGATCTCTACCGACCCCCTCGGCGCTAGACCGGTGCTGTCCCTCATCTGGAGATTTTTTTCGTGGGCGACCCGCAAAATCATGACGATGTGATCGGGTTCACCCTCTGGGGCGATCCGGTCTATCGGGTAAAGCGCAAGCGTGGCCGTCCGCCGTTTGAGTGGACGGAAGAAAACTCTTTTAAAGTCAGCATGTTGCTGGCTTGCGGCTGGTCGAATGATCGGATCGCCGGCACGATACTGGACCCGCGCACCGGGTTGAAGATCAGCGTGCCGACGTTGAAACGGTATTTTAGATCCGAGCTGGCGGTGCGCGACCAGGCGCGCGACCAGCTGAAGGCACGGCAGCTACTGACGGCGGCGCAGGCAGCCTTTGCCGGTAACGTGGGCGCGATGCGGTTGCTTGAACAGTTGGTCGAGAAAAACGACCGCATGGAAGCCGAGCGCGAGGTCAAGAAGGCCACCCAAGCCCCGGCCGCCGCGGATCGCCTCGGCAAGAAGGCCCTGGACAAGGCCAAGGCGGCCGATGCGGAACGGGCGCTGCTAGAGCAGCTGACACGAGAGGCCGACCGCAGTGGTCGCCAGTAGCATGTTGCCCGGCATGCCCCGCTTTGCCTGCCCTGACTGGTGGGACAGGTTGCAGGCGGGCTTGCCGCCGATGGCCGAGGTGCCGCTGAACGAGGAGCGGGCCGCGAAGGCGCTGGCATTCTTCAGCCGGCTTCGGCTACAGGACGTGCCCGGAAACCCGTCCATGGCGGAAGCCTGCGGCGATTGGTTCAAAGATCTTCTTTGCGCCTTCATCGCATCGGAGGATCCCGAGACCTACCAGCCGCTGGTCTGGGAAGCACTGTGCATGGTGCCGAAGAAGAATTCCAAATCCACCTATGTGGCGGGGCTGGGGTTGACGGCGCTGTATATGGAAGATGCCCCGAACCGGCAGATGCTGCTGGTGGGGCCGTCGCAGAACGTCAGCGAACGGTGCTTTGACCAGGCGCAGGGCATGGTGCGGCTCGATCCGCTGCTGCAGCAGCTGTTCCAGATTCAGGATCACCTGAAAACGGTGACGCGGCGCAAGACCGGCACAAAGCTGGAAGTGAAGACGTTCGACACCTCGATCGTTACGGGCGAGATCCCGGTGCTGACAATTATCGACGAACTGCACGAGCTGGGAAAGAAGGCCAAGGCCGCCGCTGTCATGCAGCAGATCCGGGGCGGTGGGATCACCAAGCAACGCGGGCGCGTGCTGATGATCACCACCCAGTCGGACGAAGCGCCGGCGGGGATCTGGAAGATCGAGCTGGAGAAAGCGCGGGCGATCAGAGACGGCCAGGGCGGGCGCAACCCGATCATGCTGCCGATGCTGTATGAGTTCCCGGCCGAGCTGCAGCGGCAGTCCGATTATTGGCGGGATCGCAAACACTGGCACATGGTGTTGCCGAACCTGGGGCTTTCGATCGACGAACAGGCGCTGGTCGATGACTGGGAAAACAACGGCAGGGTGACGAAGCACACCGAGCAGATCTGGGCCAGCCAGCATCTGAACATCGAGATCGGCGTGGGCCTGTCGGCGGGCTGGCTCGGGGCGCAGTATTGGGAAGACTGCATCGAAACGGGTTTGACGCTGGATGAGCTGATCGAGCGGAGCGAAGTCGCCGTCCAGGGCGTGGACGGCGGGGGGCTCGATGACCTTTTCGCCGAGGCCGTGATCGGGCGCTGCCGCGAAACCGGGCGCTGGTTGCACTGGGCACGGGCGTTTGCCCATCCGGAGGTGTTCGATCAGCGTAAAGAGATCGCGGGGCGTCTGCGCAACTTTGTCGAGGACGGTGATCTGATCGAACTCGAAGACAGTGACACGTCAGGTGACGTGTCGCGGGTGGCAGAAACTGCGGCGCGGCTGCTGGCGGCGGGGCTGCTGCCCGAACAGGGCGCGATCGGGGTGGACACGACGAACAGTGCCGCGATCCAGTTCCAGATGTTCAACAAGGGCATCACCTATGAGCAACTGGTGATCGTCGGGCAGGATTGGCGGCTGTCGCCCGCGATCTGGGGCCTTGAGCGGATGCTGAAACAGGGCACGTTCCGGCACTGTGGTCAGGGTCTGATGTCCTGGACGGTGGGCAATGCAAAGCCCGAGATCAAGGGGTCCGCGGTGCGGATCACCAAGGAAGTGGCCGGCAAGGCCAAGATCGATCCGCTGATGGCGACGTTCAACGCTTTCATGCTGATGCTGCGCGACCCGGTTGCCGCCGGTCCCGCCGAATTCGAATATACGGGGATCTGACACCATGGGCCTGCTGAGCATTTTCCGCACCGGCGCTGCGGCCCCGGTGTCTGAACCTGTGCGCGTCGAACCGCCTGTCGTGGCGGCGCAGGCGTCCGTGGAAAGTCCGAGCCAATGGAAAGGCTTTGCACCTGTCGGCGCCGTATCCAAGGCCGGGGTGCGAGTCGATGAGCGGTCGGCCCTGTCGATCCCCGCCACCCTGCAGGCGTTGCGGATCATCAGCGGCGTGTTCGCGATGGCGCCCCTGCACCTCTATGGCCGCACCGAAGGGGGGCGGGTCCGCCTGGATGAGGAACCGGGTGAAATCCTGCTGGCGCGCCGTCCGAACGGCCACCAAAGCCCGTTCGATTTGTTTGAATTGGTTATGTCCGACATCCTGTTGGCGGGGAACTTCTTCGCCTATGTTTCGCGCAACATGCGCGGCGAGCCCGTGGCGCTGACCAGGCTGCGGCCCGGTCATGTGACGGTGGCGGAATACTTCGATCGCGCCGAGGGTCAGGTTCTGTTCTATGACGCGACGCTGCCGGACGGATCGCGTGAACGGTTTGCCGCGCGCGACGTCTGGCATGTGCGCGGGTTTTCACGGGATGGTCTGGTCGGGCTGAACCCCGTGCAGTATGCCCGTGAGGCGCTTGGCGGGGCGATTGCCACCTCGGATCATGCGAACCGGTTCTGGCAGAAAGGCGGACGTCCATCGACCGTGCTGACCACCGAACAGAAGGTGTCGCCGGAGGACAAGTCGCGCATCCGTAACGACTGGACGAACCTCTATGCCGGGCCGGATGCCAGCGCCATCGCCGTGCTGGATCAGGATCTGAAGGCCGCGTTCCTGACCCACAACATGAAGGACAGCCAGTTCCTGGAAACGCGGCAGTTTCAGGTGGTAGACCTGGCGCGTATCTGGGGGGTTCCGCCGCACCTGATCTTCGAGCTGTCGAAGGCGACGTTCTCGAATATCGAGCAGCAAAGTCTTGAGTTCGTCACCTATCACCTCGGCCCGCATTTCGCGCGTGTCGCGGCTGCAGCTACACGGCAGTTCGCGGGCGAGGGTCAGTATTTCGAGCACCTTACCGATGCCCTGGTGCGGGGCGACCTGAAGAGCCGGATGGAGGCCTACTGGCTGCAACGGCAGATGGGCGTGGTGAGCGCGAACGAGTTGCGCGCCCGCGAGAACATGAACCACATCGAGGGCGGCGCGGGCACCGAATACTGGCGCCCGGCCAACATGACGCTGGCCGGAACGCCGGTCGAAGCCCCGAACAGAGAGGAAAACACCGATGCGCAATGACGTCGCGGCCCTGATTTCCGCCATCCGGGCGCAGCCCTGGGCGATCATCCCCGAGTATCTTGAGGCGATCGAGGCGATTGCCGTCCGCGCCTTCGAGGATGACGTTCTGAAGCTGCTGGCTCGCGACGGTCATGCCGAAAGCATGGAGGCCAGCCGGATGGCGGTGGCCGCGCTTGGCACCCGCCTGGAAGGATCGCGCGGCAGCACGATCCGCAATGGCAACGCCGTGGTGCCGATGATCGGCACGATCTTCCCGCGCGCCTCGATGATCGGTGCCTCGACGGGCGGCACGTCGCTTGACGCGCTGCTGCATGATGTCCGTGTGGCCGAGGCCAGCGCCGAAGTGGAGCGGATCGTGCTGCTGGTTGACAGCCCCGGCGGTATCGTCAGCCACGTTGGCGAGGCGGCAGACAGCCTGCGTGCCACATCCAAGCCGATTACCGCCTTTGTGACGGGGCAGGGTGCATCGCTTGCCTACTGGCTTGCCAGCCAGGCGGGCGAGATCGTTCTGGATCGGTCGGCTTCGGTCGGGTCGATCGGGGTGGTGGCTACCACGTCGCGACAGGAAGGTCCGGGCGCCGATGGCCGCAGGTCTTACGAGATCGTCAGTTCCAGCGCGCCAATGAAGCGCCCGGATCTGAGCACCGAAGAGGGCCGTGCCTCTGTCCAGGTGGAAGTGGATGCGATCGAGGCGGTGTTCATCGCCGATGTCGCCGCCGGCCGCCGCGTCAGTGCGGAGCGGGTGCGGGAGAGTTTCGGGCGCGGCGGCATGGTGAGTGCCAGCCGCGCTGTCGAGGTCGGCATGGCCGACAGGATCGGCACGCTTGAGAGCGTGCTGCAGCAGGGTTCCGGGCGCACCCGGGCGAAAACTGGGGGCAGCCGTGCGCGGGCTGTCGCCGAACTTGAAACGCGGCGGAGAGCCGCTGATAGGAGCTGACCATGGACCGTATCACGGCCTTGCGAGCCCGCCGCGCGGGCATCATCGACCAGATGGAGGCGATCGTCGCCTCGATCCCCGATGGCGAAGACATGACCGCCGAACAGACGGCGGCCTTCGATGCGCTGAAAGCGGAAGACGACAAGGTGGCGCTGCAACTGGCGCAGGCAGAAGACCTGGAGCGCCGCCGCGCCGCCGCCGCGCGCCCGGCGGCGCCGCTTCCGGGCCTTTCCCCTGCGCCTCAGGCGCAGACCCCGGCGCAGCCTTCCGAGCGCGGCCTGACCTTCGCCCGCATGGTGCGCACAGTCGCTGCGGCGGGCGGCATTCCGCATGTGGCGGCGCAGATCGCCGAGGCCAATGGCGACAGCGGCCTGTTCGCCAACCAGAACATGGGCTCCGGTGCTGCCGGCGGGTTCCTGGTGCCAGAGGATGTCTCGGGCGAGGTGATCGAGCTGCTGCGCCCGATGTCGGTTGTCACCGCCATGGGCCCGCGCTTCGTGCCGATGCCGAACGGCAACCTGACCACCAACCGCCGCGCGTCCGGGGCAAACTTCGGCTACACCGGCGAACAGCAGGACATCGGCGCGACCGGCTACAACTACGGTCAGGTCAAGCTGTCGGCGAAGAAGCTGACCGGGATCATTCCGGTTTCCAACGATCTGATGCGGGCGTCCTCGACCGCCGTTGACCGGATGATCCGCGACGACATGCTGGCCGATGCGGCACAGATTCAGGACCGCTTCTTCCTGCGCGGGTCGGGCACCGATTTCGCGCCCAAGGGCCTGCGCTTCCAGCACCTGGGCACGCCGCTGGAAGCCACCCATGTTCTGGCCATGACGGCCTCGCCCGATCTTCAGAAGGTCGACAACGACCTTGGGCGCCTGGAGCTTGCGCTTGGCAATGCGAATCTCGTTTACACCGGCGCGCATTGGGTGATGTCGCCGCGGGTGGCGATGTTCCTGACCAACCTGCGCGACGGCAACGGCAACAAGGTTTACCCCGAGATGTCGGAGAACATGCTGCGCCGCAAGCCCGTGCATGTGACCACCGAGATCCCGGACAACCTGGGCGGCGGCACGGAATCGGAAATCATGCTGGTGCATCCCGCGCATGTTCTGGTCGGCGAGCACATGGGCATCGAAATCGCCCTGTCCACCGAAGCCGCCTACAAGGACGCCGGCGGGACCATGCAGGCCGCCTTCAGTCGCGATGAAACGCTGATGCGCCTGATCATGCAGCACGATATCGGCCTGCGCCACCTGGCGGCTGTGGCGATCCTGACGGGCGTCACCTGGGGCGCCTAAGCGCTGACTTCGGCGGGCCGCGGTGTGCGGCCCGTTTCCCCTTCATCATCTTTTCGGGCTGAGCCCAAGGAGACACCATCATGACGACGCAGATCCGCAGCATCGGCGACCTTGTCGCTGTGCGCCGCGCCGCTGCCAATACCGCGGTCACCGCGGGTGGAGCCGGCGATAACACCGAAGTCGCCGGGGTCATTCTCGACCGCGCCGCAATCGGCTTTCCGCAATCGGCTGTTGTGGCCATCCCGTTCACCGCGACACTGGCGGCCGGCGCCACCCTCTCGATCGCCTGGGACATCGACGAGGGCAACAACTCTGGCCTGTCGGATGCCGAGGTTCTCGCCTCGGCCGCTGCGGCTGTTGTTGCCACTGGCCCTGTCGGCGGCGGCACCGTCTCGGGCACCTTTGAAGCCAACGTGCCCCTCTCTGGCGCTGGCCGCTATGTCCGTCTTAACTTCACGCCGAACCTCTCGGCGGCAAACACCGATACCGCCGCGCTTTCGGCGGTTGTCGTCTTTGGCGGCATGGACCGCTTGCCCCAATGAAGCGGGTGCGGTTCCTCAAAACGCATCTGATGTATCAGCCCGGTGAAACCGCCGGGTTTTCGGATGCTGTCGCTGCCACGCTGATTGCGGCGGGTGTTGCCATCGACCCTGAGGCGCAGGCCAAGGCCGAAGCAGAGGCCGCTGCACAGGCAGAAGCGGACGCAAAGGCCAAGGCCGAAGCAGAGGCCAAAGCCGAAGCTAAGTCTGGCAAGAAAGGCTGATGATGCGTTTGCGCCTGATCGAAGCCCCTGCGGCGCTGCCAGTGACGCTGACGGATGTCAAGGCGCACACTCGTTTCGAGAGCGACCATGAGGACAGCGTCCTACTTGGCCAGATTGCATCGGCTGTTGATCTTCTAGATGGCCCGACCGGCATCTTGGGCCGGGCCATCCTCACACAGGTCTGGCGGCTGGAGTTGGCAACCTGGCCAGGCTCGATGGTCATCCCCATCGAGCCCGTGCAGTCGGTGGCGATTACTTATCTCGGGGCGCAGGGCGCGACCGAGACGGTTTCGCCCGGGCAGTATTACCTTTCAGGATCGCCAGGGCAGGCCAGTTCGCTGCATTGGAGCACTGGCTGGGTGCCGCCGGCGCTGATGGCAGATGCTGATTTCCCAGTATTGATCGATATCACGGCGGGCTTTGGAGGGCCGGAGGCGACGCCGCCGGCCATCTCACAGGCGATTATGATGATGGTGGCCCATTGGCATCAGAACCGAGAAGGACAAGGGCAGATACCGGCCACCGCCAGCGCTTTGTTGTCCCGGTACCGAAGATTTCTCTGATGATGGGTCAAGGCAGCCTGCCCCAATCATTCACCACGGCTCGCATGGGCCAAAAAAGTCATCCCGGACGAAACGTCCGCTGATCATCTTCCCGCCGAACATGCTGAACCCGACATAGGCGCCAAGCCGGTTCTTTCCGTTCACCTCTCCGCACACGCGCCGTTCGCTGGATCCGTCTCCAAGAACGACATCGGCAGCACGGATATTGCGGAACTGGGCTGCCGCCGGGTCGAAGAGGTCATACGAAATCTTCGCCTGGATGTCGCTGATCTGGGCCTGGCTGAGCCTGACCGGCTTTGCCTCAACGATCGGGGACATCGCCATGCAAGCCGCCAAAATTGCCACCGCCGGGAATGCGAGTATCGATTTGAACTTCATGAAAACCTCCATCTGAACGGGGAGCATTTTGAACATGGCCATGGGCGCTGGCAAGCTTGATCAACGGATCACGTTTCAGAGATACAGCGAGACGCCAGATGGTGGCGGGGGTGTAACGCGCGCGTGGGCAGACTTGGCCGCGCTGCCAACGGTCTGGGCGCATGTCAAAGCGCGGGCCGGTCGGGAGGCGGTCACAGAGGGCCGAATGGCCGCTTCGTTTTCTGTGTTCTTCACGATCTACCACCGCGACGACATCACCGAACGCGACCGGATAATCTGGGGCGGAACCCCCTATAACATCAGGGGAATCCTCCGCGAGGGGTCAGGCCAGCGCCTGCTTGTGATTGAGGCCGAGCGTGGCGTCGCGGGGTAACTTCTTCAAGGTTTCCGGGATCAGAGATGTAAACGCTGTCCTGTCTGAGATCGCCCCGCGCGAAGCGAAGAACCTCATGCGCGCGACCGTCCATGACATCGCAGGCCAGCTTGCGAAAAGCGCAAAGGCGAAAGCCCCGGTGGATGAGGGCGATCTTCGCCGCGGCATCAAGGCAAGGCGGCGGCGCGGCACTCGGACGCAGATCGTTTCGACCGTGGACGTCGTCGGTGCCTTCTATTGGCGCTTTCTCGAATATGGCGACGGCCCGGACGGGGTTGAATACGCGATGTTCCTGACCGCGCTTCAGCAAATCCGACCAGATGTTGACCGGGTTTATATCGAGGCGTTTGCGCGAAAACTGATGGCGCGATTGGCGCGAGAACGCAAACGGCGGGGGGGCTGAATGTCTGCTGAATTTGAGGTGCAGAAAGCGATCTATTCCGCGCTGTCTGCGCAGGGGCTTCGGGTCTATGACGCGGCCCCGCAGGCGGTGGATAGCGGGGCGTCCTCTGAATTTCCTTATTCGGAAGTCGGCGATATCGTGATGTCAGAATACGATACGCAAAGCGTTGCGGGGTTTGATTTTGCGGCGCGGATACACACCCGCAGCCGGTCATCCTCTATGAAGGAAGCGAAAGAGATTCAGGGCACGATCTATGCCGCGCTTCATCGCGGCGGCCTTACAGTGCCTGGATACAGGTGCGTCTTGCTTCTGCGCGAGACAAGCTTCGTGACCCGCGCAAGTGACGGGTCATTCCACGGTGTCTGCGAATATCGCGGGCTTATCGAAACCGCCTAGCTCGGAGTGTATAGCATGGCAAAAGCAGCAGGGCGCCTTTGCGTCATCAAGAAGAATGCCGTCACGATTGCTGGCGGCAGGACGGTCGGCATCACTTGGAACGGGTCCGGTATTGATGTTACCGACCAGAACGACAATGGCGTTCAAGAATTCCTGGATAACGTAACAGTCGGGGATACCCTCGAGCTCACGATCGAGGGCGTCGAGGAGGATAATGTCCTTCGCGACATTGCCTTCACGCCAGGCGCATCCAAGGATATTAGCGACCTGTCCTTCGTGTTCCCAAATGGCGATACGATCACGGGGACATTCAGAATGAATTCATACGCTGAGACGGGCGCATATGAGGACGCGCAGACATTCAACGCGACCTTCGTCCGCAACCGCGTTCACACCTACACACCGAGCGCCTGATGCAGGGCTTCGATGATGTGAAACTGACCTGGGGCGGCAGCGAGTATGTCGTCCCGGCAGATCGTGTGTTCGAGCTGGTCCGGCGGGTCGAGGATATTCTGATGAACGGGGGATCGGTCCCGGCATTTGTCAGGCTGCTGCAGAGCAAGGTGTCGCAAAGCAATCTTGCGGCGGCCTATGCCGAGGCGCTGCGCTTTGCCGGGGCACAGGTCACGCCGCAAGATGTTTATCTGTCGATCATGAATGACTTTGCGGCAGACAGCGCATCAGCGGCGCGCAAGGTGCAGGACGCGGTGATAGGTCTCTTGTGCATCATTTCCCCACCCATGGCTGCGGAGATCATCGGCCCCGGCGAAAAAAAGTAAGCGCGCCTGATCCACGCCCGATGGTTCAGGCGCTCTTTGAGATTGCGGTGGGGCAGTGGGGCTGGCACCCGGAGCAGTTTTGGCGGTGCAGGCCTGGGGACTTCTGGTGGGCGTTCCGCGCGAAGCTGCCACCGGAACAGTTGGAGCGCCCGAAGGCGCTGCGCGAGATGTATGACCTCTTGAAGAAAGAGAAGGCGGCTGATGGCAAGAAAGATCGTCGGTGATGTAGCCATTCAGGTGGGCGCGGATATTTCGCCTCTTGTCACTCAGATGGACCGGGCCAAAGGCAAAGTCAGTGCCTTCGGGAATGACGTCGAAAGCACGTCCGCGAAGATGGCGGCGATGGGCAAAAGGGCGGCGGTAGCCGGCGCCGCCATTGTATCGACTGCGGGTGCTATCGGCGCAGCTGCGCAGTATGTGGTCAACTATGCCCAGCAGCTTGAGCGGCTTTCCTCGATCAGCGGAACAAGCGTGGAGCGGTTCCAATCGCTTGCCTTCGCCTCGCGCGAGTTTGGTGTTGAGCAAGAGAAGCTGGCCGACATCCTGAAGGATGTGAATGACAAGTTGGGCGACTATTTCCAGACCGGCGCCGGGCCGCTGGCGGATTTTTTCGACCAGATCGCGCCCAAGGTGAACCTGACGGCGGATGCGTTCCGGGGTCTGACCGCGCCGGATGCCCTGCAGCTTTATGTCACGTCTCTGGAAAAGGCGAACGTCAGCCAAGCCGAGATGACCTTTTACATGGAGGCGCTTGCCTCTGATGCGTCTGCGCTGATCCCGCTGCTTTACAACAGCGGCGCCGCGATGAACGAGCTTGAGCAGGCGGCGCGCGACCTTGGCGTCGTCATTGATCAGGATCTGATCGAGAAATCTTCGCGGATGGGGAAAATCTGGGACCGTATGATGACCGCCATGTCGGCGCGGTTCATCACCTTCGCCGCCACGGTCATGAATGGCTTTGATGCGATCTTCGGGCTGACCGAGGAAGCCCAGCTGAGCATCGGGTCTGAGCAAATCAGCAAGCTTGCCGATGAGCGGGCAAAGGTGATTGGCGAGATCGAAGCGGCGCGACAGCGCGAACAGGTGGCGGCGGCCGCGTCGTTTGGCACAGCCCCGAAGGCCGGAAGTCAGATCGATTTTCTTGAGGCGCAGCTTCAGGCGATCGAAGATGAGATGAACATCGAAAACGACAAGCTCATGGAGATGCAGCAGCTTGTCCTGAAGCGCGAGGAAGCAAAGGCCCGCCTTGAGGCGCTCAGCGACGGGTCAAGCCAGCCGTCTGTCGGCGATGTTGATGGCGGAGGGTCCGGCGGTAGCAAGATTGACAAAGGCGCAATCGAGTTGGAGCGCCTGCGCGACCAGTTTGCGAGCGAGCAGGAACTGATCCAGCAGCAATACGATGAACGCCTGGCGATGCTGGAGGAATTCCGAGAGGCTGAGCGCATCAGCCAGGACGAATACAACCAGATGAGCTTGGCGGCGCAGGCCGAATACAATGACGCGATGGAGGGCCTTGATCGAAAGAAGCGCGACGCGATGATCGTCGGGCTGGCTAGCATGTTTGGGGATCTGTCATCCCTGATGAGCACGAACAACAAGAAGCTGTTTGCGATCGGCAAGGCCGCGGCAATCGCTGAGGCGACCGTCAGCGGATACCACGCCGCTGTCGAGGCGTGGGACAAGGGGATGAAGATTGGGGGGTATCCCATGGCGACCGCGTGGGCTGCCGGATCACTCGCAAAAACTGGCGCCTTGATCTCGAACATCGCCGCCCAACAACTCGGCGGCAGCAGCAGTGGGGCCGCGTCTTCCGCAGGTGCCGCGCCAACGGCAGCCGCTGCAACGCCGCAGATGACCGCCAATTACACCATCACGGGCGACGTGATCGGCAAGCAAACGGGCGGCGAGCTGATCAGGTCGATCAACGAGGCCATTCGGTCTGGCTACCAAATCAATCTGGAGTGGGCGTAATGGCGGTCTTTTACACTGCGGGATACGCCAGCGCAGCCACCTACCCCATGACCCACGCGCGAATCCTGTGGGACAATCTGCCCGGCACGATCAGCGCGGATAACGCCGAAGAAGGCTTTGAGGCCACAAATGCGGGTTCGGTTGATACCGTATCTTGGTGGATACCCACGACAGCCACTGGCTTCTGGCAGATCGACTACGCAGCGCCGCAGACGGTTGATGCGGTTGGCATCGGCGCGCATGATTTGGCTGGTGTGCTGGTTGTTGTCTTCGCTGAAATCGGCGGTTCTTATGTCGAGGTAGCCAGTGCAACCCCGGAAGATAACTCAGCCCTGATGTTCCTCTTTCCGGCGGTTGAGACCACGGGCATCGGTATATACATCGGCGGCAAGAAAAGGATCGGGGTCGTCTACACCGGACAAGCACTCGAAATGCAGCGCGCCGGATACACGTCTCTCGGGCTGATTGATCTGAGCCGACAAGCCGGGCTGACCAGCTACATCAGCGAGGGCGGGCAACTGATGGCCCGGTTCGTGCAGCGCCGCGGGCTGCAGGCGCAGTATTCGTGGGAACACCTGACAGAAGATTGGTATCGCGCCAATTTCGACCCGTTCGCATTAGCCGCGCAGACCGAGCCATTCTTCATCGCAGCGCGCCCGCAGGGCTATGCCAGCGATGTGGCCTATGCATGGGTGAATGACCCGATCACGCCAAGCCGGATGGGCGTCAACAACTTCCTGTCTGTCGGGTTCACTGCAATGGGGCATGCCGATGCTTGAGCCGATCCAGATCGTTGAGCTTTGGCAGCCGCGGTGTTCGCTGCGGTTCGGGGTGTCGCCCTGCACGGCCAGCACCGACGACGGTCCGCGCTGCTATAACTGTTGGGGTTCATGCCTCGATCTGGCCAACTACAAGGGCGATGGCTCAATCGCGTGGCGGTTCATGAAGCCGACGCAGGCGCTTGTTCCGCTGTATGAGCGGACGGGCGAGCATATCAAAACCAATCCCCTGCCTTTGCTGGTCAGCGTTTCCGTTCGGTCGTCGAAAATCAACGTTGGGTCGATCCGCGATGGCGAGCGACCTTTGGGCGTGACGGGGTCTTGCACCATCACGCTCAAGGACGCGCCGTGGGATGACACGGTGGGCGATTATTACAGATCGTTGCGCACGGTTTCGGGCGGCAATTTCTGGGCCAAATGGGTGGCGCGCAATCCATTCTACGCGAACATGCGCGTGACGATCTACGAGGGCTATGCCGGGCAGTCGCTGGCCGAGATGGAGAGGCGTCTATACATCCTGGACAATGTTACCGGGCCGGATAGTCAGGGCAGTGTCACGCTGACCGCGGTGGACCCACTGCGCCTGACGGACGCCAAGCGCGCCCAGTTCCCCCGGGAAACGGACATGCGCCTGTCGGCGGCAATTGATGCCGCAACCACCTCGATTACGATTGAGGCGATTGACGAACGTGATCTGTTGGATCAGTTCGGGACGGCAAAGCCGGAAAAGGCCCGGACGAATTTGGTCCGGTGGTCCGAGGCGTTTGATAACGCGGTGTGGGGCAAGAACAATGTAACTATCACTGCAAATGCCGCCGTGGCACCTGATGGTTTTACGACCGCGGACAAGTTCAGCCCCAATGCTGGAACCGGGCAGCGGGGCATGTCGCAGCCATTTACCGGGCTGACTGTAGGCGACAATCTTACCGCTGTTTTCTATGCGAAAAAAGGCGAGCGCGATAAAATCCAGATTCGCTATTTCGGCGGGGCGGGCGGTGTTTCCGCCGCGTATACGAATTTCGACCTGACCAACGGAACTCATGCCGGAACCCAGACTGGCGAGGTGACGATGGTCAATGTCGGCAATGACTGGTGGCGCTGCCGGGTCACGACCCAGATCACCGGAACCCTCGTGGGGCAGGACGTTGGATTCGAACACATCGACGCGCTGACTGATGGACGCCGCCCGACGATCTCGACAGGTAATGGCTCGGACGGGCTGTATCTCTGGGGCGCGCAGGTTCAGCCCGGCATCATTGACGCAGGTTATATTGGCACGTCTGGATCGCAGGTCATCAATTCGCTGATCGGCACTGCGGGTCCGGGCTACATCATCATCGGCTCGGAGGTCATTCGCTACAATGGCTATTCCGGCTCGCTTGGCGTGTTCAACCTGATTGGCGTTTCCCGTGGGCAGCTTGGCACGACAGCCGCCAGCCATTCCGAGGACGCGGGCGTCCAGCGTGTCGGGCGGTATGAGCTGACGGATGCTTGGGACATTGCCTATGATCTGCTGATCAACCACACCGAAGTGCCGGGCGAGTTTATTGACAAGGCGACATGGGATGCAGAGGCGGGCGTCTATCTGCAAGGCTATGCGTTCTCGCGGACGGTCACCAAGCCAACGGCGGTGAACAGCCTGCTGGGCGAGCTGCTCCGCGATGGCACGTTCTATATCTGGTGGGATGAGCGGAGCCAGACCATTCCGCTCAAGGCGATCAGACCGGAACATTCTGACGTGACGCTGAGCGACAATACCAGCTTTGTCAGTGGGTCGCTCAAAATCGACCGGGCGCCCGATGAGCGGATCAGCCGGGTTTTTGTCTACTTCGGGCAAATTGACCCCACCCAAGGCGATGACCCGACAAACTTCCTGTTCATGCGCGGGCGAATTGATGCGAATGCTGAACGCGAGGATGGCGGCGCTGAAATCAGATCAAAAACGATCTACTCAAAATGGATCGCGACGGACGCGCAGGCCCTTGAACTCACTCAGCGGCTTTTGGCGCGGTATGGCAATATCCCGAAATACCTGACTGTTGCCATGACAGACCAGACGCTGGAAATTGGCGAGGTTGTCAACATCCAGACGCGCGTTGATGTTGATACCGAGGGGCAGCCCATCCTCAATCGGTGGCAGATCATTGCGGCCCAGCAACTGCGCCAAGGCGAGGCGGTCGAATATCAGCTGCAGGAATTCATCTATCAGGCCATGCGCTACGCGGTGTGGATGGCAGACGACGCCCCAGTATTCACCGACGCGACGGAGGCACAACTGGCGCGCGGGCTGTGGTGGTCTGACGAGAATGGGAAAATGTCCGACGGGTCTGATGGCTACATGTGGCAGTGAGTAAGGAGAATAAATAATGGCGTGGACAACAATTCCAGACAGTGTTTTCGAGATTGATAAGCCGGGGCGCGCCGTTGACATGCGTGCCCTGCGGGATAACCCAATCGCAATTGCCGAGGGGGCGTCTGGTGCGCCCACCATCAAGGCTGGCTGGTATCCATTTGATATGGTGACTGTTGGCGATGGCGCTGACGGCCTCCTGTGGAGCCATGCGGCTACTGGTAATGTGTCGGCTGTAACGACACCAACGTTTGAGGCTGGTTGGGAATACCTGCTTTACGCACACAATTTGAACTACGCGGGCGGTGCTGGCATCTTAGAACTGTGGCTTGAAACTAGCGCAACTTGGGTCAGCGTGGGCGGCGGAGTGCTTGGCAATAACCTTCAGGTTCACATATACGCCCCCGGGATTCCAACCCTCCTGCACAATGTCAGTTATTTGGCTGGCGGTAGTAATCCTGCTGGTGCCGTCAATCCCACGAAGCAAGCGCATACGAGAGTACGTCTGCGGTCTTCCAGTACGCTCGCTGCCGGGCAAATATATCTCTATAAGCGCGGGGGGCTGATTACATGAGCAAGATTGTCACATGGGAAAACGGGGTTCAGGTTGTGCGGGATGCGCTGCCGGGGGATTTGCCCGAACCGCCGACGCCGGAGGAACTGCTCGCGGAATGGCGCGCCACCGCATCCCTGTCACGCGCGGAGTTCTGCATTGCCCTCAAGCGGGCGGGAGTCCTTCCGGCCAATGAGGCCAAACAGGCTGCCAAGGGCGACTGGCCCCCGACGTTCGCGAACGCGCTGGATGGTTTTCCAGATGCGGATGAGGCAGAAATCATCTGGGCGGCGATCACGACTGTTGACCGGATGCACCCGATGCTGCTGGCGCTGCAGACGTTTGCGAGCTTGCCGGATGAGTTTGTGGACGGGCTTTTCGAATGGGAAGCCGCATGATCCCGCGCATCGTCATCCACACCGATCTGCTGATGGGTGCGGCGGCGGGCAAAGCCATCGGCCCGATCATCCTGATCCGCCCGGCCTATCGCGGCAATGCTGGCCTGCTGGCGCATGAGATTGAGCATGTGCGCCAGTTCTGGGCCACGGCGGGCCTGCACCTGGTGCTGTATCCGCTGGTGCGCCGTTATCGCCTATGGGCCGAGGCGCGGGCATTCGCCCGGCAGGTGCAGCACGGGGCCGCGCTGGCGGACATGGCCGAACGCATGGCGCGGCCCGTCTACCGGCTGCGGATCACGCAGGAACAAGCGGCGGCGCTGATCGCGGCGCATTTGTAGGGATTAGCCATGACCGACTTCACGATCAATCGCGGCAGTGATCTGCGCGCGACGATGGCCTTTGCCGATGCGACAGGCGCGCCTGTCGATCTGACCGGCTACACCGTTGCGATCTATGAGCCGCATCCCGCCATTGCCGACCGCCTGACCGCGCAGATCACCGAAGCGGCAGCGGGGGAGGTGACGCTGGCAATGCAATGGGCCGATGCCATGCCGACCGGGCGGATCATGAATTTCCGCGTCCGCGTCACGGCGGGCGAGGATGATGTTTCGACGCAGCGTTTCTGGGTGGTGGTGGAATGACTATTGCAACCGTATCCGTGACGGTCATCTGGCCGCCCGCACAGCAGGTTTCGGTGGCGACGGCGGGCGTCCAAGGGCCGATGGGACCGGCAGGTCCGCAGGGTGAACCCGGGCCGCAGGGCGAGGCTGGCCCGGCTGGCGCGCCGGGCGAGGGCATCATCGTTACCACGTTCACCGATGAGACGACGTTCAACGCCCACACGCCCGGGCCGATGGAATTTGCGGTGCTGACCAATGCCTAAATTGGACCTGCGAAACGCGCTGCGGATCAAGACCTCGGCGGGCGAGGTGTCGCGGCTGAAATGGGCGGGCGGGATGTGGCCCTCTGGCAGCGCGGTGCTGGCTGATTTCTACGGCGTCGGGCCGGGGCTGGTGCCGATTGATTTCCGAGTGGATGATTCAGTTTTGTATCCAGCGACGAGCTACATAGAGTCCGTCAGGAACGACGGCGGGGCAGGGGCCTATTTCGGGATGACCGCCCCGCTAAACACCAGACAGGTAATATTCAACGCGTCTCTCGGGGTCGCAACCGCCGCTGGTGGTACAGCCAGAACCGCGACATTCGCGCCCAATTCGCCCGACGTGGCTGGGGTGCATCTGCTGACGACATTCAAATTTGGCAACCTGCCCGGTGGATATGAATTTACCAACCCGAATTACATTGGCGTGGCTAATGCGTCGTCTGCTAATGGCGTTGTGAGTGGGAGTGTATCCGTTCTGGGGCTGATGTTCCCGTTCGAGGTATCCGATGCCGTGCTGCACATTTTGGAAATTCGCAGCGATGGGACGCATATCACGGCGTTCATGGATGGCATATCGCTCGGGTCGCAGCCCTATGCATTGGCGAGCCTGCCGTTGTTGTCGATTAGAATCGCGGATAACTGGGGTTTCGGGCGGATCATCAGTGTGATTGTCGCGGGGGCGGCCATTGAGCCTGCCGTTATTGTCGCGCGCCAGACGCTGGCGGCGCAATACGGGATTGCCCTCGCATGATCCGCCGATTGATTGACGCGCTGTCCGCCCCTTCTGACTTCCGCGCTGACCCGGCGGGCCACGCTGGCAACCAGTCGGCCCACGCTTGGGTCGTCGGCCCCGTGCTGGCGCTGATAGGCGGCCTGTGGGTCGCGGCCATCGTCTACGCCGCGTGGGAACTGTGGCAATGGCGGCGCGGTGGGCGCTGGCTCGACTGCGCCGAAGACTGGCTGTTCGTCATGTGCGGCGCGGCGGCGGTGGGCGCGGCGTGGCATGTGCCGGAGTTCCGCCTCGCGTGGGAGGGTGTCACGGCCTGCATTTTGATTGGCACATTCAGGCGGGCGGCAAAATGATGGTTTCAGAGAGGGCTATTCATGTGGAAAACTGTTGATTTCTGGGTCGCGGTGCTGGTTGCCGTGATCGTCAAAGTCAAGACATCGAAACGCCTAAGCGCGTGGCAGGTCATCACTACCATCTTCGTGGCGGTCGGCGCGGCCTATGTCGCGACGGATTACACGGTCGAGCGCACCGGCCTTTCTGAGCCTGTGGCAGCTGCGCTGGTGGCGCTGACAGCCGAGGGGCTTATGCGGTGGGTTCTGGTGGCGCTGGATGATCCACGCGCGGCCATCGGGCTCTGGCATGCGTGGCGGAACGGGAAATGAACCATTGGGCCGAGCTGGCATGGGGCGTCGTGATCCTGGCGGCTTGGGGCCTTGTGGTGTTTGCATTCTGAGGGGGCAGAAAATGAACAGGCCGACTTTCTACGGGGCGATCCGCCCGGCGTTCGGCGGTAAGCTGACGCCATCGCAGGTGTCGGGGATGGACGCCATCCTCGACGCGGCCGAGGCCGAGGGGCTGACCGATCCGCACCACGTCGCATTCGTGCTGGCGAACGTGCGGCGCGAGACCGGCAGCATCATGGCGCCGATCAAGGAAACGGTGATGGCGCATCACAAGGACCAGAACCCCAGCGATGCGGAGGTGATCCGGCGGCTGGATGCGGCGTTCGCCAAGGGCCAGCTGCCGTGGGTCAAGTCGCCATACTGGCGGCGCGGCTTCTTCGGGCGCGGGCAGATACAGATCACGCATGAAGACAATTACCGCAGGTTTTCCCCCATCGTCGGGGTGGACCTGGTGAAAAACCGCGACAAGGCGTTGGTCGGAGCGATCAGCGCGAAGATCGCCGTGGTGGGCATGCGGGACGGGATGTTCACCGGAAAGGCGCTGGCGGATTTCAGCTTCCCGAGCGCGCTTGATCTGCCGCCCTCTCGCAACCCGCGCCGGATCGTCACCGGCGCTGATGGGTCGGACGGTCAGGTCGCAGGCTGGCATCGGCAGTTCTATGACGCGCTGGTCAAGGCGGGGTGGGGCACGCCCACCAAAAGCCCACCAACTTCCCACCAGAAACCCACCAACACCGCGCCCGCCCCTGGCGGGCTTTTTGTTGCCATCGCGGCGGCCGTTGCGGCCATTGCCGCCTATCTGGGGATCAAGTGATGGACCGTGAACCCATCTTCATCGGCTGGACCCGCAGTTTCTGGGCGGGGATCCTGCCGATCCTGCTGATCGTCGTGGACATCAGCGTGCAGGCGCTTGCCAACGCGGCGGTCGGTCCGCCTGTGGCCGGCCTGATCGCGCGGGGCTTCGGCATCGATCCCGATCTGGTCGAACAGACGATGCTGCGCCTGACGCCGCTGTTCGCGCTGATCATCGCCCAGCAAAGGGCAGGGGCCGCGCGGCCCTACACGATCGACCCGAGGGCGCGCCGATGATCCGGCTGGTTCTGAACTGGCTCGGCGGCGGCGTCCTCGATCGGGTGCTGCGGACGGTTGATAACAGGATCTCCGCCGAAACTGACCGCGAGGCCCTGAAGCGCGATTTGATCGTTGAGCACTATCGGCAGCGGGCGGACTGGATGCGCGCCGGGGGCGTCTGGCTGATGTTGATATTCGCGGCGCCGCTGGCCGTCTGGTTCGCCGCGGTGATTGTCTATTCGATCCTGTGGTGTCATCGCTGCGCATATCCGCAGGCGTGGACCATCGCCGCGCTGCCGCCGCCTCTCGATGAATGGGCCGGAATGATGATCGTGTCGATATTCGGGGTGGTGGGCGTGTCGAGGTTCAAGCGGTGAGGCCGGCAGTGACGTGGCACGCGGAGGCTGACGCGCTGCGGATCTATGTCGCCGGCGCCCTGGTCGCGGAGATCCCGCGCGCGTGTTTCGGGCGGCTGCTGTTCGACCTGGCGAAGGTTCTGCGGTGATATCCGTTCATGTGGGCCAGTCGTCGGGCCGGTATCCGCTGACGTAGGCTGTGATCAGGCGCACCATGCGCGGTGCCGGGCGGCGGAACGTGTTGGCGGTTTCGCTCTGCTCCATGCGGCGCACGGTCTGCGGGTCGGTGTCCAGTAGCCGCGCCAGATCAGCGACGGACAGGCCCAGCGAATGCCGGGCCTGTTTGATTTCGGTGGGGGTCAAAACGCCACCTCGCGCAGCGCGGCCTTGCGATACGATTTCCATTCCTTGCGGATCAGCGCCAGAAGCTCGTCGCCATCGTCGGCGGTCAGGGTGCTGCCCACGCTGGACAGGCCAGCGCACACTTGCCGATCATCAGGGCTGTGGCGTTCGCCCTTGCGGACATAGCCGCCGCTCGTCGGAATCCAGAACACCCAGCGGACTTCTTCGCCAGACCACGGATCGAGCGCGATCAGGGTGACTTCGTTGGCTGCGGTCTTGGTGATCGTGGTGCGGGTCATGTCTGTCTCTCCTTGGTTGGCGGGGCGTCTTGCCCCTTGGCTATGTATTGAATATGGGCCATTGCCCACAAACATGCAAGGGGAAAATGCACGGGCCGGTGAAAATATTTTTGCCGGGGCTGGCGGCGCTTTGGTCCAGTCGTCACCAAACCGTTCCGTGAGCGCGTTGCCGATCACCGCCATGACGTCACCATCCGGTTATCTGGACTGTTCTTCGCGGGCGCGATCCATGATCGCCAGCAGCGCGCTGGTGCCGATGTTGAAACGGGCGATTTCGATCCAGTTCCGCAGCACGGTCTCCGCATCCTGGCATTCCTCGGTCAGGTCGCCGAACCGGCGAACGTCGTTCTGTTCACCCTCCTGGAATTCCGTCTGTGCGCGCGTGATGTCGCCGACCTTGGCGTAGGATCTCTGTCTGTGGGTCATGGGGTTTCCTCTCGGTGGGGTTATTCGGACTGGTTCTTGAGCTGGTCTGCAGCAACCGCTCGGAGGTCGCGCAGCTGTCGGGCAGCGTCCTCTAGGTGAGCGGCGGCGCTGGCCATCCGATCCAAGGTGATCTGCTCATAATCGTGATCGTGGTCGGCAATGAGCGCGACCATTTCAGCGGCCCCCTTCTGCACCTTTCCGTAGGCGGTGCGGACGTGCGAAAACATTGTGAGGGTCTGCATTTGGTTCTCCGGTGGGGTTAGCTGGACTGGATGGCTGTGGCGATGTCTTTCGCGCTGATCTCGACGGTTGTTTTCATGGGGGGCTCCGGGGTTAGCTGGACTGGTCGCAGAGGTTCAGCGCGTAGCGCATTCCCATCGCAGCGATCTGCAGGGCCTCTTTGCGCGCCGCTCTGCTGCGTCCAGTGTCGGCTCGGACGTGCTCACGCAATTCCTCTAGCTCCTCCCAGATCACCGACCACCCCTCATGCGGGCTGTGCATCGGTGCGTGGGTTGATTCGGCCCTCTCTAGCTCCGCGACAACCTCCAGCGCCAGCTGCTCGACCGGCGTGACGGGGCGAACCTCAGCCGTGCGCATCATGGATTTTTGGAATCGCATTTCGCGCAGGCCGCTGTCGAGATCGTCTTCAATGTGTCCCATGGGATCCTCTTGGGTTAAATGGATTATCTGAGTTCGATGCGAATGCGCCTGTCTAAATCGACATACGCAGCAGCCTTTGCTGCCGCCTGCGTCTGGTATCCGGGCGTTCGGACGTATTCGCGCTTGCCTGGGCTTATGAGGGTCCAGTTCCCCGGCCCACCTTCGATGCGGTAGAACACCTCAATGCCAAGTGCAGAGGCTTCTATCCGGGCACCTGAGACACGCCATTCAAGGTCTCTAATTTTCACCATATCAGCCTCCTGGGTCGGTTAGATTCAGTCGTCGTTTCTGTAGTCGGCCAGCATCTCGGTCACGTCGATTGAGGCGAGTGGCGCTCCGGTTGTCTCCCGTAGTCATGCACTTTCACATTTTGCAGGCGTCCCGTAACCCATTGATCTGTAATATGCCGTTCTGTGGCCGTTTTGCAGGAAGTCCGTTGACATTCATCGGATTGGCAT
>NZ_JBKFEY010000025.1:0-36313 GCF_046507575.1 Pontitalea aquivivens
GGCTGGACTCCTCCCTGGCTCATCAAGTGATGGATGATTGCGGTCAGCCTAGTCCTTGCATCTGGCGCGCGCGATAGCACAACCAGGGATGCTGCACTGCGGCTATCCTATGATTTCAAAAGGGGAAATTTGATGTTCGGAAATCCGAACATGGGTAGCGGGGGTAATCAGTGCCCCGACAGGCCGAGTTTTTGCATTTTTTCCCAAAGCGTCGTGCGGGCGACCCGCAAGAGCTTGGCCGCCTCGCCTATCTGCCCATCTGTCCGGTCGAGGGCAGCGATGATCTGCGCCTTTTCTGCTACCTCACGGGCCTCGGCGAGCGACATCATGTCGTCGGGCTCAGCGAGACGTTCGGGAAAGAGATCGGATGGCTGCAACAGCGGCCCTGTCGCCATCGCCAGCCCGCGCAGCAGTCTTGCCCGCAGGTCGCGGCCGCCGCCCGGCCAGTCATGGGTGCGCACAGCCTCTTCGCAAAGCGCGCCAATCCCGGTGAGCCCCGGTGCATGGAGCGGCGCCAACTTGTGAAATAGCTGCAGCAGCAGCCAGACGGCATCTTCGGGTCGTGTGCCGAGCGGGGGGATCGGGATTTCGATCCTTGCCAGTCGGTAAAGCAGTTCGGAATTGAAAGCGCCTTGCTCGATCAGGGCCTCAAGGTCGTTGCCACAAGCCGCTATCACCCGGCCGTCGAAGTCTTTATCCAGCCGCTCCAACAGGTGCGCCTGGACCTGTGCGGTCATCTTGCTGACTGCGTTGATGAACAAAGTTCCTTCACACACGGTATCAACTCCACCGCCGGGGCGGAACAAGGTCGCCTCCGCGTCGGCTTCGCGCGCGAGATTGACCGAAACGAATGGGGCAGCGGACCGGTCCGACAGGTCATGGATACGTCGCGCCACAAGGTCCTTGCCAGTTCCCGGCCCGCCCCGGATCAGCACGGGATCGCTTGCCTTTGAAGCCTTGACGATCAGCGCTTCAACTCGGCGCGCCGCGACCGAGACCCCCATCAAGGGTGGAAAGTCATCATCCTGAAACGGCTTCTCGCGGTTTCCGACGAGCAGGCTGAGGCGCTCGAGGAAGACAGACATTTCGAACGGTTTGGTCACGTAGTCCGCGGCCCCCGATTTGATCAGCCGGACCGCCTGACCGATCCCACCTTGCCCGGTGATGAACAGGAAAGGTGGGGGTGTCCCGGTGCGCAGAAGCGTTGAAAACAGCTCCTCTCCCGACCCGTCCGGCAGGCCGATATCACAGATCACTGCGTCGATTGGCTTCTTGGGGGTGCGGATTGCGCCGAGCGCCCGCACCATCTGCTTCAGCCAGAGAACCTTCGCCCCTTCCAGTTCCAACCGCTGCAGCAGCGACCCGCCCATGATCTCGTCGTCCTCGACAAGAACGATGTATCTATCCTTTAGCATCGCGCGCCTCCCATGACGCAGGCAGGGTGACAGTCACGCGCGTTACGCCATTTTCTTGCGAATGGCAGACAGCGCCACCCATTGTTTTCGCGAGGTCGCGGACCAGCCGCAGCCCGACGCCGCCACCGGGCAAGAGCGGACCGTCCCCGAGCAAGCGATCCAACGCGGCCTGTGGCATGGACGCGCCCGTGTTCGTGATCTCAAGGCTGAGGTTGCCGTCCGTTGTACGGGCCATCAGGCCGACGCAGCCGTTTTGGCCTGCCGCCGAGCAGGCGTTCAGCAGCAGGTTGAGCGCAATCTGCCGCACAGGCCCGGCGGACAGGCTGCACCCTATGACTGCTGCCGGATCGACAGACCACTCCAGATCCAATGCCAGTCGCGAGACCTCGGGTTGGATCAACAGCTTGATGTCCTCGAAGTCATCGGATGTCAGCGCGCGGGTCTCGGGGTCCATGCGGTTCTGGTCAAGGGTTGCTTGGGTCACATCACGCAAATGGCGCAGGCCCCTGTCGAGCAGATCTGCCGACTGACGCACCACCTCGGGACGATCAGGATAGCTGCGGATCGTATCTGTCGCGTTCAGTAGCCCGCCGAGTGGGTTGTTGATCTCATGCGCCAGTGACGAGGACAGACGGCCAAGGGCAACGAACCGTTCCCGTTCCGCCAACCGCCGCTCGGCTTCGGCCTTGGCGGCTACGGCGCCGACCATCGAGTTGTAGGTACGTGCCAGCCGTGCCAGTTCGCCATCGCCGCGCGGGATGTCCGCGGCCGGGATGGGATGCGGCTCTCCCTTCGTCTCGGTCATCTGGCGTGCCAGCGTCGTGACCGGCTTCAGCATCCTTCGTATCGCCAAAAACCCCGCCATCGACAGAAAGCCGATGGCAACCGCATTGCCCATGATCAAATAGAGCAGCGCCTGCCTGCGTTCCGACAGAAGGTCAGCAACATCTAGCTCAGTCGCGATCTGCCCGACGGTGCGTCCCTGGTAGGTCAACGGCGCAAGCAGGCTGAGGATGTTTGACGCGCCATCCACCGACAGGTCATCCAGCGCCACCGCATCACTGGCAAGGGCTGCGATATCGCTGTCCATGGGAACTCGTCTGGGGTCAGTCGCTGCCAGAACCTTTCCACGCTCATCGGCCACGGCGGTCAGGACCATCCGCCGCCCCTCGCTCCCCTGGGCCGCCCGGTCGAGAGTGTCGTAGACCTCCCAGATATCATGACGCAGGACCAGTGGGCCAAGGGCCACGGACAATCCCTCGACATGCATCCGTGCCAGTTCCTGAATCCGCGCGTCCTGAACCTGCGCCAGCGACCGCAGGACCTGTTGGGACGCCACCGTGCCCACAAGGACCATCATCGCCGCCGCAAGAAGCGGGAGCTTGATCGAAAGGGGGATGGGGGCAAACCACTTCATGCTTCAGGGTTCCAGATCGGCCATGCGGACGGCGATTCCATCGAACAGCGCAGGGTCAGCTTGCTGAAACCCGTCCAGTTGCAGCGACGCCAGCGCCTGTTGGCCTTCCTCCGTCTCGGCGAGGTTCATCAAAGCGGTTTGCAGAGCCTGAACCGGCTCAGAAGCAAGGCTGTCGCGCCGCGCGCAGACAGGGGGAAAGCCTAGCCATTCCGACCGGGCGATCACCCGCGTGCGCGCCGTTAGGTCCGGCTCGATCGCCGCGAGCGCTTCCCAGACATAGCCATCAACGCTGCCGGATCGCACCAGGCCATCCGCCACCGCGCGCACCACGTTGCGATGGCCAAACGTGAAAATGGATCGACTGAAGAAGCCCTCGACCTGTTCCCCCATCCGGCGCAGATCGGTCGCGGTCACAAGATAGCCAGAGTTCGAATCCGGGTCGGAAAATGCATGCGTGCCCCCTTGCAGGTCGGACAGCGCTTCCGCTCCATCTTCAGCCCCGACAATGAGGTAAGACTGGTATCGCGGGCCACCGCGCCACACAGGCACAGCAACAAGATCCAGCAAATCGGCGTGCTGGAGATAGGGATAGCCGCAAAGCCAAGCCGCATCGACACTACGTTCCAGCAGAAGGCCAGTGATTTCCTGATAGGTGCGGCGCTGAACCAGTTCGATCTCACGCCCCATCCCGCGCGACAAGGCGCGCCGCAGGCCGTCAATCACCGCAGCATCGTTGTCGAGAAACACCGGCGTCAGTCCAAGGCGAAAGACGGGCTGCGCCGCCGCATGACCAGCGATGAAGGCTGCAAGTCCCGCTCCGACGAAAGTGCGGCGACCGATTGAATACTCCATGATCTCAGGCCCCTCCCCTGGCCGGGATCCAGTCCCTTTGTGCCGATCACAGTCCGGATTGATTGACCCGCGCCGACAGTTGAGCCGCGCTTTCGCGGCGTTCAGAATAGCGGTCCACAAGATAGTCCGCAGAGTCACGCGTCAGAAGCGTGAACTTCATAAGCTCCTCCATGACATCGACGATGCGGTCGTAATAAGCTGACGGTTTCATGCGGCCAGCTTCGTCAAATTCGAGAAATGCCTTTGCGACCGAGGACTGGTTGGGAATGGTCAGCATCCGCATCCAACGCCCGAGCAGCCGCATCTGGTTCACGGCGTTGAAGCTCTGCGATCCGCCCGAGACCTGCATTACTGCCAGCGTCTTTCCCTGCGTCGGGCGCACGGCGCCCTCGGACAGCGGGATCCAGTCGATCTGCGTCTTCATCAACCCGGTCATCGCGCCGTGACGCTCAGGGCTTGACCAGACCATGCCCTCGCTCCATGTGACCAGATCGCGGAGCTCGCGGACTTTCGGGTGGCTGGCATCGACCCCGTCATCAACCAGCGGGAGGCCGGATGGATGGAAAAACCGCACTTCCGCTCCCAGGCGCGTAAGGATGCGCCCGGCCTCTTCCGCGGACAGCCGGCTAAATGAGCGGACCCGCAGCGAGCCATAGAGGATCAGAATACGCGGTGGATGCGTTCGGACGATCGTAGGCCGCAGTCGTTCGCGGTCGATTGAAGCGAAGTGCTGCTCATCAAGCTGAGGGGTGGTCAGGTTCGTCAGGTCGTCAGGCAATTCGTTTTCCCCGATCATCAATAATGAGCTGACCGTCTTCCTTCGCAAGCGGCCCCGGCGGCAGCGTATCAAGCAGGTCTAGAACGGTTTCAGATGGGCGGCAGAGCCGAACGCCCTTATGCGTGCAGACGAAGGGGCGGTTGACCAGGATCGGATGTTCCACCATCGCAGCGAGGACAATCTCGTCCGACACATCGGGCGCGGTAAGCCCCATTGCTTCTGCTGGGCTTCGTGCAACGCGCAGTGCCTCCCTTGGCGTCAAGTCTGCCGCAGCGAACAGACCCAAGAGCTGCGCACGCGTCCAACCCGTTTCCAGGTAGTTGATCACCGTTGGCAGGGTGCCCGCAGCGTGCAGGATCGCCAAAGTGTTGCGCGATGTCCCGCAGTCCGGATTGTGGTAGATGACGACACTCATGCCGGAAATCGCTCCCTTGTGCGGTTGGCGAACCAGACGAGTGAAAGCATCACGGGAACCTCCACCAGAACGCCGACTACCGTCACCAACGCAGCCCCGGAATTGAGACCGAAAAGGCCAATGGCCACAGCAACGGCCAGTTCGAAGAAATTCGATGTACCGATCAGCGCGCAGGGGGCGGCCACCTTATGCGGCACCTTCCAACGCCACGCCCAGAAATAGGCGATGGCAAAGATCCCGTAGGACTGGATCAGGATCGGCGTGGCAAGCAGGACGATCAGGAACGGGTTTTCGGTGATGACGCTGCCCTGAAACCCGAACAACAGCACCACTGTCAGGAGCAACCCCAGAACCGAGGCGGGCTTGATCCGCGCGGTGAAAGAAGAAACTGCTGCTTCTCCACCCCGGGTCATCAGTCTGGACCGGGTGAAGATGCCGGCAGCAAGCGGCAGAACGACATAGAGAACCACGGAAAGAACCAGCGTTTCCCAAGGAACGGCGATATCGGTCACGCCAAGCAGCAGAGCCACGATGGGCGCAAAGGCGAACACCATGATCACATCGTTCAGTGACACCTGGACCAGCGTGTAATTCGGATCCCCTTTTGTAAGTTGGGACCAGACGAAGACCATCGCCGTACAGGGTGCCGCGCCTAGCAGGATCAGCCCGGCGATGTACTGGCCTGCATCCGCCGGGTCGATCAGGTCCGCAAAGACGTATTCGAAAAACAGCACGCCCAGGGCGGCCATGGTGAAGGGCTTGATCAGCCAATTCACGACCACGGTGATGATCAGGCCCTTGGGGCGCTGGCCCACGCCCTTGAGCGCGCTCAGATCCACGGCGACCATCATCGGATAGACCATCGCCCAGATCAGGACAGCGACCACCAGATTGACCGAGGCATATTCGAGCGCGGCCAACGCTGCAAACAGGCCCGGCAGCAGCGAGGCCAGCACGATGCCCGCGACGATGCACAGCAGCACCCAGACAGACAGATAGCGTTCAAAAAGTGACATTGATCAACCTTGGGCTCTAGCAGGGGTTATGCAGCAGGCAGACTCGCTGCGAATGACGTCGAGTTCTTCAATCAGCGCCGAGAGGGGCTGCAAGGCCCCAGGGCTGAGTGAATAGCAGACCCGCGGCGGGTCGATCTGCCCTTCGATCACGCCCGCCTCCTTTAGGATGCGGAGATGCTCGGACACCGTGGACTGCGCGAGGCCGACGGCCTCGACGATATCACCGCCGATACAACCCGGTGTTCGCGCCAGCAGCCGCAAGATCCGCAATCGCGCCGGATGGCCCAGGGCCTTGGCTGTTGCCGCCATTCTCATGTCCTCAAGGTCTTGCTGGACTTCTGTCATCTTGGCCTCATCTAAAATCGGCTATCGTCGTTTACCGATATGTTTTCGTAACTGCCGACGCAAGCGAATTCATTGGCGAGTGGCTGGGGAGCTCGGTACGCGGATAGTCAATCACCGCAGTTTCCGTGGCATAGTGCCCTTGCCGGCACCTTATCCTCTACCGCATCGGTGCTATCCGGATCACCAACTTGCACAGCTTGAGCAAAGTCTTGAATGTCGGGGCGATCCTGTAACCCACCAGGTGAAGGACCGTTCAGAGCCGTCAGTTCGTGGCGCGCCACATCCTGTACCGCCCCTGCCCTGTCACTTCGCGGATCAGCCCATGCGCTTCCATCCAGGCAAGGTTGCGCTGGACTGCGGCGCGACTGGCGCCGGTCATCGCCTCGGCCATCGGAGCGGATACAAGGGGCCATTCGGTCACCACAGCGCGCAAGGCACGCGGGGTCTTGCCCGAGAGTGGGGTCATCTCCGTTTCCGCCCTCGCTGACCATGCCTCGATATCGTCAAGGTGCCGCATTGCGGTCAGGCAGGCGGTCTCCAACCCGTCAAGCCATCGCGCCAGACGGTCAGCGGGTGGGCCGCCCGCGCGCAACCCCCCTGCCCCGCCCATGGCCAGAGGTGCAAAGACTGCTCCCTTGCCCTCGCTGGCCGCGATCCGCGCAGCTGTGACGGCCGCTTCCATTCGATCGCTTTGCTGCCCGAGTCCCGCGAGGCTCCAGAGGTGAAAGCCCAAGCAAGCACGGGTGATCGGGTGCAACTCGGAAGCTTGCGCCGTAAGGTCCAGCCAACCGCCCGCGCGATCCGCAAAAGGTTCGGCCTCATCCGCGAGGTTCTCGGGGTCGCGGCGGTCAAGGAAGGCGGAAAGGTCTACCTCCGGTCCTGGCCCCCCTGTTAGACGACGCACCGCCCAACCGACCCGCGCGAGTGCGGCGGTGTCGTCTTGCAGGCCAGAGATGCGCATGGAGATCCAGAGCGCCAGCCGATCTGGGCCGATGCGGTCACCCGCGAACCAGCTGAGGTCGGCAGCCTCGATCAGGGCAAGCCTGTGCCGCCATCCTTCCGGGCCGCGCTTCAGGCGGTCGTCCAGCGCACCGACGCGACCGGCCACACGGGCAAGACGCGCGGCATGACCCGCCTCTGCTTTTCGCCAAACGTCGAGGACCTCGGCTTCACGCGGTTCGGCCCGCGGTCCGGGCGGCAGATAATCCGGTTCCTCTTCCATCGGGCCAGGCAGAAACCACAGGTCGTCCTCGGACGTCTGTTCCACCTCCTCAGCTTCGAGGAAGAGAGCATCCGATTCATCATGGAGGGCAGGCGCTTGAGGCTTCATATGTGCAAAATACCGAAATTATGCACTTTACCCAAGGGTTTTGTCAGCGTGCGCCCACGCTCTTTATATAGCACGCGCGGGCGATGGTCGGCGAGGGCTCTCTAATCGCGCTCAGCCTATGCAAACCAAGGGCTTTCCGGTAAGTAGCGCCAGAGATCGCGCCCTTGCATTCGTTTACAAACGGTCGTTTAGTGGCGCTATATGAATCTGCAAACGGCCTGTTTTGATGCCTCTGATCGGCTATGCGCGCGTCTCGACCGAGGATCAGACTCCCCTGCCCCAATCGCAGGCCCTGAAATCCGCGGGCTGCGTCGAGATCCACGAGGAGCAGGCCTCGGGCGGCAATCGCGCACGGCCCGTGCTGGCCCGCGTACTCGAGCGGATTAGCAAGGGCGATACGCTGGTCGTGGTGCGCATCGACCGTCTGGCGCGATCGCTCTCCCACCTCCTCGAGGTCATCGAACGGCTGGAGGCGAAGGGCGCATTCTTCCGATCGCTCATGGACCCGATCGACACGTCCTCCCCGCAGGGCAAGTTCACACTGCAGGTCCTGGGTGCCGCGGCCGAGTTCGAGCGTGCCCTGATCCGCGAACGCACCAAGGCCGGGCTTGCCAGCGCGCGCAGCAAGGGGCGGGTCGGCGGCAATCCGGGCCTGCGCGCCCGTGATCCCGCGGCGCTGCGCAAGGTGCGGCTGGCGCGGGCCGACGGCTACATGGAGCGGCTGAACGAGAAGGCGCAGGACTGGGTGCCCCATGTCCGCCGCCTGCGGCCCGACATGGCATGGGAAGACGTGCTGAGGATCGTCAACGGCCCCCTGCTCCGCGAGCGTCAGTGGACGCAAAGCCGCCTTTTGCGCGCAGTCAACGCCTATGTCCGGGACGGCTTCCTACCGCCCACGGTACTGGACCGCGCCGGCCGACGCGAAACCGATGACCGCCTGCCCGCCATCGTGGCCGCCATCAAGGGCGCCGATCCGAAGATCACGCTGCAGGAGATCTGCAACAGGCTCGAGAAGATGCGGGAGCGAACGCCCCGTGGGCGGACAAGCTGGCAGCCATCATCTGTGAAGATGCTGCTGGAGCGGGCGGAGAGGCTGGGGCTGCTTGAGTGAAGTCGCGGGAATCGGTCACGCGATTCTGAAGATCAGCGTCCCGTAGGCGTCCACAATACATGTTGTGGCCACAACATCACGTGCTACGAACTGTTGAAATGCCCTGAGAACAAGTTTGCTCAAGGCGCTGATACTTCACGGTTTTTTCTCGTCAGAAATCGACCCCCTCAACGCGCGCACGCCTCTCAACGGTTTGTGCTGGATTTACTCACCAAAACTGTTAAGGTCTACAAAACAATAAAGACTTGAGGGCAGTGATGAGCGGGATACGTGCATCTCAAAGATTCGATGTCATGTCCAAGCGGCTTGGTAGCCGGTTGCGTGAACATGCTCAGGAGACTTTTCCACCGGATGCCCAGAAGGGTCTCCGCCGCTTCGCGATGCGGGAAGCGGCCGATCTCCTTCGGATCAACCAAAACACCTTCCGCCACCATGTGTCAAACCTCGACGGCTTTCCCGAAGGCGTCCTTGAGGGTGGCAACCGCCGCAGTTTCTCTGCCGAGGAAATGGTCGAGGCCCAACGCGTCCTTCTTGAGACGGGCAGGATCAAGCCCGACGAGCACCCTCACAGAAGAGCCGGCGAACCGTGCCAGGTCGTGACGATCTTCAACCTGAAAGGCGGCAGCGCAAAAACATCGACCGTGGCTCACGTTGGTCAGCTTCTGGGACTTCGGGGCTATCGTGTCCTGCTGATCGACCTCGACAGCCAGGCAAGTCTCACAAACCTGTTCGGGGTGACCCCTGAACTCGATCCGGACATGCCGACCTCCTACGATCTGATCCGGTCGGAAGGGCCCCTGCCCGCCTCCGATATCATTCGCAAAACGAACTTCCCGACAGTCGACCTTATCCCCGCGTCCATGGACATCATGGAGTACGAGTTCGAAGTCGCACTAAGTTTCCGACACGGAGCCACCACGTTCCACAGCCGGATCCGCGAAGCGCTTGAGCCTGTCTTGGACAGATATGACGTGGTGATCTTCGACACCCCGCCGCAGCTGAACTTCTCGGTGATCTCTGCCCTCTTTGCTTCCACTGGGGTCCTGATCCCTCTCAACGCGTCCATGCTCGATGTCATGTCCCTAGCGAGCTTCCTGGGCATGGCGAGCAACCTGATGGGCGTCGTCGAGGCGCATGCTCCCGAACACGGCCTGAACTTCGTCCGGGTGCTCATCACCCGCTACGAGAACACCGACGGTCCACAGGTCCAGATCTCGTCTCTGCTTCGGACGGTCCTTGGCGATGCAGTCCTCCCGGCCGAGTTCCTGAAGTCAACAGCGGTAGGTGATGCCGCAAACACTCAGCAGAGCATCTTTGAGGTCGAACCTCGCGACGTGAACCGCAGAACTTACGAGCGTGCGATCGAGTCCGTTTCGCGTGTGACCGACGAAGTCGAGCGCGAAATCCTCAAGGCATGGGGGCGTAGCCATGGCGCGTAAGGTCTTTGGAGACTCTCTCAAGAACGCGATGGTCAATGCGGCAACGCCGGACGAGGGTGTGGATCTCGATCTGAAGCGCACGAGCCCGACAGTCGCTCGTGCGCAAGCATCCGTGCTGGAAGAAGACAAACACGCCACGCGCCTGATCGACCCAAACACCGTGCGGATGTCTGCCGTCATCGATCGTATCGATCCGAGCGATGGCATCGAGGAACTTGTGTCCTCGATCCGGGAGCATGGGCAAAAGGTTCCCATTCTTGTCCGCCGAACCCAGGATGGCGCACTTGAAATCGTCTACGGGCGCCGTCGCCTTCTAGCCTGTCGTGAGCTTGGTCAGAAGGTGCGCGCCACGGTCATGGAAATGACCGAAGAGGAAGCTCTGATCGCCCAGGGCGTGGAGAACAATGCCCGCCAAGACCCCTCGTTTATCGAGAGGGCTCTGTTCGTTGCCGGGATCATTCGGGAACTTGGGAAAACAGACGAAACACGCAAGAACGCCCAGACCATCGCCTATCGGGCGCTTCAGATCGACGAGTCTCTCGTCTCTCGGATGAACCGTATCGCGACGGGTATTCCCATGGAGCTGATTCAGGCCATCGGACCTGCACATGGCGTTGGTCGGAGGGTCTGGGAGAAGCTTTTCAGGCTTTGCGAGAAGGACGTCTCAAGAGCCAAGGAAGTCGCCCGCGAAATCCCCCGTAGCTTGCCTGGCCCAGAGCGGCTTGACGCAGCGGTTACGCTACTCACGGCCACCAAGACAACTCCGCCCAAGGCTGAGCCAGGTGAGCGCGTGAAGATCGGCCGCAAAGGCAATCGCATCACCATCGATGTGGACGCTGATCTTGCCCCACGCGTCGAAGAGGCGGTCCGAAAGCTGATCGGAGAGCTTCTTGACCGCGGTCAAGACGGCCCAGAGTGACGACCCCGTGTCTTGACCGCGGTCAAGACATCAAGAGCAACGAGCAGAAAACGAAAGGAGGAACGGCTAGAAAAGGAAAGACCCCCCGAAAGCGGTGCTTCCGAAGGGCCTCAATCAGTCTCGACACCTGATTGATACCCCCAAAACGAATCGAGTTCAACACCGCTCGCGGTGAACGGGGAAGCTTTTTCTTCCGAAACACCATGAGACATGTCACTCAAGCACGAACCGCCTTGGCGGAACAGTCGGCTATTTCCTGCCCTAACCCCTACGAGCTTCTGGGGCCGGTACGGGTTCTTCGGAAAGACCTGAGCCTCACGAGCAACGACGTCGCCGTACTGACAGCACTCATCAGCTTTCTCCCGCGCGACCAGAGCCCCAACTCTAGAGGAACACAGCGCAAACTGACCATTGTGTTCCCCTCCAACGCCTCCTTGTCAGAGCGCGCAAACGGCATCGATGAGAGAACGCTTCGCCGCTGCCTGAGGCGCCTTGAAGCTGCGGGACTCATCAAACGGAAGAGTTCGGCGAACGGGAAACGCTTCCCTCTCCGCTACGGAGGCATCATCAAGGATGCGTTTGGGATCGAATTGGCTCCTCTTATGGAAAACCACGACGCTCTCGCAGCCAGAGCATCGAAGGTCCTTGAGGAGCGTGAACGCCTTCGCTCTCTCAAGGCAGAAGCGCTAGCGCTGCGCGCATCCCTCCTTCAAGATCAGCACCTCGATGAAGGGCGGCTGTCTGCACTGGGAACGATCAGAAACCTGCTTCGTAGAGCAACCCTGACTGCCGACACAGTCCTGCAAATCATCGCCGGTCTCCGAGAGCTCGGCGCCAACGCCGCGCAAGGCTACGGAGAGTGCCATGGTCCAAGCGCTCCTGCCGACAAAGAGCAATCGCACGACCAAGCCTTAAGCGGTGAATGCGCGAGCGAAATGTCCGCCACGAACGGACAAAATGACCGGCAGATAGAGTCTGTAAAAAAAGAACATATAAAGAAAGACACGCACGTAAACCAGACCAACGCTTCCCAAAGCGTTGGAGAAACGACCATGAACCGGGACCCAGCAAAAATGGCATGGACGGACTTTTCACATGTCGCGGACTTCTTCCCAGACCCACCACGAACAGGCGAAGCCCTCAACCGCGTTCTCTTCGACATCGGTCGATTGCTTAGAATACGCCAAGAAAAACTGATGCGTGGTCTCCAGAAAGCTGGGGCTGGACGGCTTTTGCTGATCTTGGACTACCTGTTGGGGAAAGGCGAAGCGATCAGGCAGCCCGAGGCATACTTTGAAACGATCCTGCGCGCATAGAGCATGCAGCTTACACGTCTTGACCGCGGTCAAGACCGACGAAGAGAGGGAAAGGTTGGGGGTTTGAGGGGTGACGGGAAGTGAGATCGGGAGAGTGGCTTCCGGCGCCCGTCGTGGAGAAGATCTGATGGCGAAAGTTGCTCAGAAAGTCACCCTGTCCCTCTCACGGGACATTCCCTTCGACAAGCTCGTGCTGAGCCAGTCCAACGTGCGGCGCATCAAGGCAGGCGTCTCGGTCGAGGAACTGGCCGAAGACATCGCGCGGCGCGGCCTGCTGCAGGGCTTGAACGTCCGGCCCATGCTCGATGCCGATGGGGTCGAGACCGGCATGTTCGAGATCCCGGCCGGTGGTCGTCGCTTCCAGGCGCTGTCGCTGCTGGTGAAGCAGAAGCGGCTGGCGAAGTCGGCGCCGATCCCCTGCATCGTGCGGGATGCTGCGTCGGAGATCCTCGCCGAGGACGACTCGCTGGCGGAGAACATGCAGCGCGTCGCTCTGCACCCGCTCGACCAGTTCCGCGCATTCCAGGCCTTGCGCGAAAAAGGTCAGGGCGAGGAAGCGATCGCGGCGGCCTTCTTCGTCACGCCGCAGATCGTCAAGCAGCGCCTGAAGCTCGCCTCCGTGGCCCCTGCCCTGCTCGAGGTCTATGCCGAGGACGGCATGACGCTGGAACAGCTGATGGCCTTCACGGTGAACCCTGACCACGCGCGACAGGTCCAGGTCTGGGACGCGGTGAAGAACTCCTGGAACAAGGAGCCCTATGCCATCCGGCGTATGCTGACGGAGACCTCGGTCCGGGCCTCGGATCGTCGCGCCGTCTTTGTCGGTGTCGATGCCTATGAGGCTGCGGGTGGTGTCGTGCTGCGCGATCTATTCCAAGGCGATGACGGCGGCTGGCTCGAGGACCCTGCCCTCCTCGACCGGCTGGTCGCCGATAAGCTTCAGGCGGAAGCCGAAGCATTGGCCTCCGAGGGCTGGAAATGGATCGAGGTGGCGACCGACCTGCCCTATGGCTACAGCCACGGTCTGCGGCGTCTGGCCGGTGATCCCGCCCCGATGACCGACGAGGAAAGCGCGGCCCATGCGGCGCTCCTCACCGAGTATCGTGGGCTAGAGGAGGAATACTCCGGCCAGGACGAATACCCCGAGGAGATCGACGATCGGCTCGGTCAGCTGGAAATGGCAATGGAAGCGCTCGAGCAGCGGCCGCTGATCTACGATCCGGTCGAGGTTACCCGGGCCGGCGTCTTCGTCACGCTAGATCGGGATGGCAGCTTGGCTGTCTATCGCGGCTATGTCCGGCCCGAGGACGAGCCGCGCGAGGAGACCGCGGTCCAGGATGGTGATGGCGCAGATTCTATGGGGCAGGGGGGTGATGTCGGTGTTTCCAGCTGGAAACCATCGGCGACCTCCGCCGTGGGCACCGTCATCACCTCGGGTGGTCAGCCGGTCGGCGCGGACGGTTCGGAGGAGGAAGATGACGGCGCGCTGAAACCGTTGCCCGAGCGGCTCGTCATGGAACTGACGGCCCACCGGACCCTCGCGCTGCGCGAGGCCATCGGGCGTTCCCCCGACGTGGCGCTGACGCTTCTCCTCTTGAAGCTGGTCACGGACTCCTTCCGCACCTCCTCGGCCTCGGGCAGTTGCCTCGAAGCTTCGGTGCGCCATGTCTACATGTCCGCGCAGGCACCCGATCTGAGGGACAGCGTCGTGGCCAAGTTGGTCGATGAGCGTCACGCCGCCTGGGAGGCCGATCTGCCCCTCGGCGACGATGTCGCGCTCTGGAACTATCTGACCGTGCTCGACCAGGGCAGCCGTCTGGCGCTGCTGGCCCATTGCCTCAGCTTCGGGATCAACGCGCTCCATGAGAAGGTGAACCCCTATGGGGCGGGCATCTCGGCCAGCGGCTTGACCCGCCGCATGGCGCATGCCGATCTCGTGGCCCGCGCGGTCGATCTCGACATGGTCGAGGCAGGCTGGGAGCCGACGGTCGATGGCTACCTCAACCGCGTGCCGAAGGCTCGCATCCTCGAGGCCGTGCGCGAGGCAAAAGGGGAGGGGACCGCGCAGCTACTCGATCACCTCAAGAAGGGCGAAATGGCCACAGAAGCCGAGCGGCTCCTCAAGGGAAGCGGCTGGTTGCCCGAGGTCCTGCGCCGGACTGATGTCGTGGCGCTCGACGGCGAGGCGGTCGGAGAAGGGCAGGGGGAGGACGCGGGCGAGCCCGAGGATGTCGATCTCCCGGCCTTCCTGATGGCCGATTTGCCGGACAGCGCCGCGGCGATGATGGCGGCGGAGTGATCTGAGCCATCCGGGGCGGGGGAACCCGCCCTAATCTCACAAAATACAGCAATATCAATATGATGAATGCGGCTACTCGCATTCGGGATGAGGAATCATGTCTGCAACAACCATCATCGACACAGCCCCCCTCGGGGCGCTGATCCGTTACACCGACGGCAGTCCCAAGCCGCCGGCACGTTTCACCAAGAAGCTCGCGGCCTGGGAGCGTTCGAACGGCGTTGGCCGCCTCGTGAAGAGGGAGCCGCCCCGGGTCTATCCGACCTGGACGGCACCGGCCTCCTTCACGCTGCATGAGGGCAACTTCTCCTCCGACGGGGTCATCCTCGTCACCATCATGCGCAGCCATTCGGCGGATAGCCGTCTGATCTTCGAGGTGGCCGAAGAACCTAAGCCCGGACAAGTGCGCGTGCTGCTGGACTTCGGTGGCAACACCGAGCTGCTGCATCTGGGGGAATCGATCACCGCGGCCGAGCTCTGGATCGCGCGAGAAGGTTATCGCAATGCGCGGCTGGAAATCGTCGGTGCCGAGGAGGCCGATAGGGCAGATGGAATGGTTGCCGCCCTCCCCAAACGGCATCGCGATGTGCCAAGATTGTGGTGTTCAGAGCCACAAAACGGAGAGGACGGCATATAATGGATACTATGATTGGCGTGGATTTGGCAAAGTCTGTCTTTCAGCTCCACGGAGCGGCGATGACCGGCGAGGTGCTGTTTCGGAAGAAGTTGACCCGATCACAGTTCCTTAAGTTCATGTCGGACCATGCTCCTGCAGTCGTTGTTATGGAAGCCTGTGGGGGAGCGCACTATTGGGCACGTGTGATGGCTGAACTTGGGCATCAAGTCCAACTGATTGCGCCTCAGTACGTGCGCCCGTTCGTGAAAAGACAAAAGAACGACGCTGCCGATGCTGAGGCGATTGTCGTTGCGGCGCAGCGACCTGAGATGCGGTTTGTCGAGCCGAAGACCGAAGAACAGCAGGCGCGCGCGGCAATTTTCCGCTCTCGCGACCGTCTTGTCCGCCAACGCACTGAACTGATCAATGCGCTGCGTGGCGTGCTCTATGAGCATGGGCATGTTTTCCCCACGGGTGCCGCGCACGTCGGGCGCATCGAGGCCTTGCTGCTTGATCCGGACAATGGGCTGCATCCCCTGGTTCTAGCGGATTGCCTCGACCTGCTGGATCAGATCTCGGAAAAATCAGGCCGTATCGAGGCCCGAACGAGGACGACGACCGCCCTGTCAGCGCAGGCGAGTGTGACGCGTAGGCTGCAGACCATACCGGGTGTGGGGCCGCTTACTGCACTGGCTGTTGAAACCTTCGCACCACCCATGGAGACCTTTGAGTCAGGTCGAGCTTTTGCGGCCTGGCTTGGAATTGTGCCGCGGCAGCATTCCTCGGGCGGCAAACAGCGGCTTGGAAAAATCTCGAAAGCGGGGCAGGGGGACATAAGGCGCCTGCTGATCATGGGCGCCATGACACGGCTCACGCCTCGAGGTCGTCGCGGTATTCCTGAGGGCAGCTGGCTGGCGCGGATGCTCGAACGAAAGCCAAAGATGTTGGTGGCGATCGCGCTGGCAAACAAAATGGCCCGGCAAATCTGGGCGCTGCTCATGAAACAAGAAGACTACCGGGAACCCGCGACGATGACTGCAGCGTGAAGTTCATGTTTCGCAGTTAAACCTGAGGCCGGCCAACGGGAGGTGTAGGAAGCCGATGACCTGAATGGGCAAATGATCGAACAGATCTGGGTCGGGGAAACCAGTGCGCCCCCATGAGTATGATAGCTCGCAGGGTAGATTTGGACCCGATCCGCTGATCTCCATACCGGCCAGCGGCTTCTGAAATGCCGCACAAAAGGCCTGATAGAAGACCGCACTCGATCACACCTCAGGAAGCGTCAAAAGCAACTTGCATCACGGGCGGCAACCATAGAAGGGGGCACGGACCTGGCCGCCTGAGCCCAGAGAATGCGTGAGGGGCCTGCCGAAGGGCTGGCCTCTCACCGACCACTTGAACCTCGTCACGCGCTGTCGCGGCGCACCATGGGATCCATCCATCCATCCCCCAATACGGAAGTCTTCAACCAAGAGCCTGCCCGGGAGGCTGGCGGCGTTGAAAGCATCAGCGGGACAACAGGCTCCAGTCGTCAGTGCACCATCCCCCGCTCGCCATTCCCTTCCTTGCCCCGAATCCCGTCTTCGAGATCAACCCGCGAGGGGTCGGACTACGGGCGAGCCCGTGCCGCCGGGAGGATTCGGCCCCGTTTGAAGAGGGGGGCCGAACGCACCCGGTGATGTCAGCCAGTCTTCGGGCCTGCGGGGTCCTGTCGCGCGGGGGATGGTCCCCCGCCTCCCAGACAGGAGCCAAACAGATGTCCCGCAAAGATGCTCACGCCTTCGCAGCCTCCCTCGCCGCCACGCTCATGGTCTCGATCGTCGTCTTCCAGGCAGGGGATGGAACCTTCGGCGCCGTCCCCGCCGATGAAATCGACGGCGACGAGGTCGTGATCGTGGGAGAGCACAATCCCTTTGGGTGAGGCTTCGGCCTCACTTCCCGGCGGCTCGGGCGCGGCGCAGTCGCGCCGCCAGGTCTACCTTTGGCCGCGTAATCGGCGATGCCGATCCGAGGAACGCAGCGCTGCGAGCTGCCTTTGCCTGTAGTGTCATCACTCCAGGCGGTTCTTCTTATCCGACTGTGACCCCAAAGATTGATCCGACCAGCGCGGTCGCGGCCATGGCAAGGGCACCCCAGAACGTCACTCGGACAGCGCCTCGCAGGATGCCGGCGCCGCCAGCGGTCGCGCCAAGACCGCCCAGGATGGCGAGCGACAGGAGTGTCGCGATGGCTACGAACGGCACAATTTGCGCTGGCGGAGCAAGCATGGCCACCAGAAGCGGGACCACAGCACCCACGGCAAAGGTCATGGCGGAGACAAGGGCCGCTTGGATCGGATGAGCGGTCACCGTCTCGGATATGCCCAGCTCGTCGCGGGCGTGGCTGCCAAGGGCATCGCGGTCGGTGAGCTGGACGGCCACCTGTTCGGCCAAATCGCGGGTCAGCCCGCGCGCCTCGTAGATTCGGGTCAGTTCCTCGAGTTCGGCATCAGGCGTCTCTGCAAGCTCCTTCTTCTCGCGGGCAAGGTCGGCCTGCTCGGCATCGGTCTGCGAACTGACCGAGACGTATTCGCCCGCCGCCATCGACATCGCTCCAGCGACCAGCCCGGCGAGGCCCGCGATCAGCACCTCCGTCCGCCCTGTGCCGGCTGCGGCGACGCCCACGACGAGGCTGGAGGTTGAGACAAGGCCATCATTCGCGCCGAGCACCGCCGCGCGCAACCAGCCGATGCGGTGCACCATGTGGATTTCGGAATGGGACAGGCGGCTCATGCGGGAATTCCTTCAAAACGGGTTTGCGGTGCTGTGAGGCCCGCGGGTGAAATGCGCAGGGCGCGCAGCGCGTTCAGGATAACGGCGACGTCGATGGCTTCCTGCAGCAGCGCGCCCTGAACGGGGGTCAGGTAGCCGAAGGCCGCAGCGATCATGCCCAGAACCGACAGGCCGATGCCTGCGACCACGCTTTCAAGCGCGATCCGGCGCGACCGGCGGGCGATCTCGATCCCCGGCGCGATGCGGTCCACCCGGTCCACCAGCAAGACCACATCGGCCGCCTCGGCACTTGCCGCCGCCCCGCGTGCGCCCATGGCGACGCCCACATCGGCGGCAGCCAGTGCGGGCGCGTCGTTGACGCCGTCGCCCACCATCATCACCGGACCGTTCTTGTGCTCGGTCAGGACCAAGAGCACCTTTTCATCTGGCGTCAGCCCCGCGCGGATGCCGTCAAGGCCAAGCCCTTCCGTTACCCGCGCCGCAACCTCGGCCCGGTCTCCGGTGGCCAAGAGGATGCGCGCAACCCCTTGCCGCCTCAGGCTGGCCAGCATCTCGGCTGCCCCTTCGCGGAGGGGGTCGGACATGACCAGATGCCCCGCCAAACGGCCATCGAAGGCCACGGCCACCATGACCGACCCTGCCGCCAGTTCCGGGTGATCACCCGACAAACGGCCCACACGCTCCGCGACGAAACCATCGCCCCCGACGATGACCTGCCGTCCGTCGATGAAACCGATGACGCCTTCGCCCGGGATTTCAGCCACATCTTCGGGGATGGGTAGGGTGAGCCCCCGGTCCCTTGCTGCAGCCACGATGGCCTGCGCGACGGGGTGTTTTGATGCCTGATCCAGCGCCGCCGCGAACCGCAGGATCTCATCTGCCCCCATCCTGTCATGGCTGTCGATGGTCACGATCTGCGGGCGCCCGTCGGTCAGCGTGCCGGTCTTGTCAAGGATCAGTGTCCGGATGCGCGCCATCGCCTCGAGCGGCTTCGCGCCCTTAACTAGCACCCCGAAATGCGCCGCCCGGCTCAGCCCTGCCACCAGCGCCACCGGCACGGCCAGGATCAGGGGGCAGGGCGTCGCAACCACCAGCACCGCCACCGCGCGGATCGTATCGCCGGTGAACCACCATGCGGCAAAGGCGATGGCAACGGTGACGACCAAGAACCCCACCGACCAGCGATCTGCCAGCCGTGCCATGGGCGCCTTTGACGCCTGCGCCTCTTCGACCAGCCGGACAATCCCGGCATAGGTGCTGTCCTTCGCCTCGCGCGTGGCCATCAGATCAAAGGCATCACCGGCATTGGTCGATCCGCTCATCGCCTCAGACCCGCGGTCGAGCCGCACCGGCAAGGCTTCGCCCGTCAGCGCCGATGTGTCGACGAAAGCCGCGGCGGATGCGATGCGCCCGTCCACCGGCACGACATCGCCTTGCCGGATCAGCAACCGGTCGCCAGGCGCGATGTCTTCTAGTGCCACCTCCTCCAGCCCGCCATTGCGGTGGCGCGTGGCGGTGCGGGGCACGCGCGACAGAAGATCGCGCATCTCGCGCCGCGCGCGTCCCTCGGCAAAGTTTTCGAGGAATGTGCCGCCCGAATACATGACGGCGACCACGGCTGCGGCCAGCGTCTCGCCAAAGGTCAGGGCCGCCGACATGGACAGGGCGGCCACGATGTCGAGGCCGACTTCCCCTCGCGCCAGGCTGCGGATGATCTCGATGACCAGCGCGGCCAGCACGGGCACGACACCCGCGAACCAGAGGGTGCGCGCCAGATCAGGGCGCCCGCTGAATTGCAGCCCGAGCCCTGTCACCAGACCTGCAAGGGCGATGACCAGTAGCAGGGTTTTGAGCCGATCTGTCTGCGCGTGATCCAAGGGTCAATCTCCAACGGCCGGGGCGGTTGCCGCGGACTTGCTCGAAAATAGTTTCCCAGCGCCAATGCCTCGCACGCCACCTGCATGATCGCGGCTGAGGAACAGCGCGTCGAGCCCTGCCTGTCGCGCAAGTTTCGTGCCTGCATCGACCCCCTTCACCATCAGCGCCGTCGCCCAGGCATCCGCCTCGGCGCAGGTGGGGGCGATCACTGTGACGGATGCAGGGGGCGCGAGAAGCGGCGCGCCACGCGCCGGGTCCATCGTATGCGACAGAGCACGCCCCTGCACCGTGACCCAGTGTCGATAATCACCCGAGGTGGCGACAGCAGCATCCTGAAGCGTCAGGATGGAATGGGGCGCGCGGCGGTCGCGCTCGGGCGCCTCCACCGCGACGGTCCAGGGGGTGCCGTCCGGGCGCAGGCCCATAGCGCGCATCTCGCCGTCGATGCCAACGAGGGCGGCAAGGATGCCGCAGGACGACAGGACTTCGGCCAGACGATCCACCCCGTAGCCTTTGGCAATGCCGTTCAGATCCAGAGAGATGGGGGCAATCTTGCGCACCCGGTTGCCGTCAATCGCCAGCACCTCATGCGCCGGGCGGCGGGGGGCCTTCAGCGCACCGCGAATGGCCTGCGGATCGGCGGCATCAGGGCCGAAGCCCCAGGCGCGCACCGCATCGCCCTGACCGATGTCAAAGGCCCCGCCCGACACGCGACCGATGGCAAGCCCAAGCTCCAGCACGCGCGCCAGATCGGCGGGGATGTCCTGCCATTCCCCCACCGGCGCGGCGTTCAGGCGCATCAGGTCGCTGTCGGGCTTCCATGTGGACATCTGCGCATCGACAATATTGACCGCATCCTGAAGTGCGGCCTGCACTGGGGCTGGGTCGAAGCCCGGCGGCGCAAAGAACAGCGCGCTCCACCTTGTGCCCATGGTCGGGCCGTTCAGCGCGTGGCGGACCCTGTCAGTAGACATCTTCGACATAGCGCCCTCCGGCCTTGAGCATCGCGGGCGTCAGCCCCATAGGTGCAAGAATATCCTCCAGCGCACGGGCCACGCCGCGGCCCATGTCACGCCCGCCGCAGACCATGACCCTTGCGCCGTTGCGGATCGCCTCGGCCACCTGCGCGGCCTCGGCCCGCAGGGCATCCTGCACATAGTGTGGCCGCGCCCCGCGCGAGACGGCGGTGGAGAGCCGCGTCAGCCGCCCCTCTGTCTGCCATTCCGTCAGATCGTCGCCATAAAGGAAGTCGCTGTCCGGGTGTCGCATCCCGAAGAACAGATGCACCGGACGACGACGGGCGTTGGCGCGAATGATCCCGGCCAAGGGTCCGATCCCGGTGCCCGCACCGATCAGGATCAGGGGCACCCGACCCCGCCCGGCATGGAAACCCGGGTTGCGACGCAGGAAGGCCTGCACGGCGTCACCTGGTTCCAGCGTCAGCAGCTGGCCAGAACACAGGCCGCCTGGGTGCTTCTTCACCACGATCTCGACAAACCCGTCCCCGGTGCCCGATGCCAACGAATAGAAGCGCGGGACGGTGGAACCTTCGGGCAGGATGCCCAGAAGGTCGCCCGCCTGAAACCGTGCGAAACCCCGGCTCGTCAGCCGCGCCCAGAGGGTCGCTTTTGGCAAGGCAAAGCGCATGATCGCGGTCGGGGCCTGCACGGCCTCGCCATAGTCACGGCGGGAGATGAGGGTCAGGCCTTGCGCCTCGGGGCGGGCGGGCTGGTGATCAAGGTCGAGCGTCAGCCCGATGGCCTGCCCCAGCGCCCGGCCCCAGCGGGCGAAATCCTGCGGCGACTGGCGGTCGACCGTGTCCATGGGCAAGAGGGTGGTCCAGCCCATGGCGCGGGCGGCGACGTCCACCTCTGCCGCAAAGGCGCAGAAGGCCGGAAAGCTGCGGTCGCCAAAGCCCAGCACGGCCAGCGGGGCTGTTGGCACCGTGGTCATGTGCGCCAGCCGGTCAAGAAACCCCTTGGCGGACGCAGGCGCGTCGCCTTCGCCATAGGTGGCGGCGAGGATCAGGAAGCGGTCCGCCTTGGGGTGGTGCGCGAGGTCGAAGGCTGACATCGGTGCGATGTGCACCGCCTGACCGGCATCCCGAAGGCCGCGCGCCAGCGTGGCGGCAAAGCCCCAGGTGCTGCCCCCTTCGGAGCCGACAAGGATCACCGTCTGCGCGCGGCCAGCAGGCGCGTTGTCGCGCAACCGAGGCCGGCCACGCCGCCCGGCGGCCCAGATCAGCGTGCCAGTCGCGCCCATCACCGGGACGCTGAGCGCGACCAGGCCGAGAACCAGCCCCAGGGTCGCCGCACCCTGACCGGTGTGCAGCATGTAGATGGTTTCCGAGACCTGCTGCCACGGCGTCAGGTCTGCCCAGGTGAGGAGCGCGCCGGTCCCCTGATCGATCAGGCCGGTGCCCGCATCGGTGGACAGGGTGAACACATCCTGCGCATCGCCGGCATAGGGAAAGCTCAGCTTGCGCAGGGCACTGACCGGCACATCGCGCAGCGCGGCCATCTGCTCCAGCGGGAAGGCCATCTGCCCGCTGAGCGCCGCAGGTTCGGCGGGGCGCGCCGCGCCATCGGGCAGCAGGTCAAAGGTCGAGGCCGTCATCCACAGCGCCGTCGCCGCCGACAGGGCAAGGCCCAGGACGGCGACGCGCGCCAGTTCCACATGCAGCCGCCCCGCCAGCGGCCCGCGCAGCCGCGCGAACCAGCGCAGCCAGCCGCCCGTGCGCCGCGCCACAAGGGCAGCGCCCGACAGGGCCAGCACCAGCATGGCAGCGGCGCCAGCGGCCATGACCAGCCGCCCGGCATCGTCCAGAAACAGTGACCGGTGCAGGTTCGTCAGCCAGCGTTCCATCTGGTTGGGGTCTGCCGACCCGACATTCGCGCCCGTTGCCGGGTCGATCACCGCGGACCCCGGCGTGCCGCCGTCGAACCACCAGGCGGTGATCGTGCCCGAGGGGGACCGGCGGATTTCCTCCAGCCCCGGATGGGTCGCGGCCACGCGGGCGGCCAGATCGGCCACGCTCTGCCCCGCCACGGGCTGCGGCGCGGTCAGCCGTTCGGCCAGCGGAAAGACCGACAGCGCCGCACCGCTGAGCGCAAGGACGGTCAGGAGGATCAGGGCCACCAGCCCCGGCCAGCGGTGAAGCGCGCGGATCATCGGTCCGTTCCTTACTGATAGACGAAGCTGGAAATGTAGCGGCGACCCTGCACGGGCGTGCCCGCGCCAGCACTGGTCAGGGGCACCGCGATCTCGTTCGGGCTGTCGCGCATATCCTCGACCGCCGCATCGATGTGCAGCGTATAGCCCGCATCGAACAGGGCATCGGCCAGATCGAGCGTGATCTCCAGCGTCCGGCCCGCCCCGACACTGGCACCCGTGATGCCGTTGATCTGGGCAGGGTCACCCCCGGTGGCGGCATACCAGTCGCTCAGGTGTTCGTAGTATTTCGACTTGCCGCCCGCCATCCACAGGCTGCCGACATAGGCGCCTGAGGCATCGGTGACGTAGAGCGCCAGATAGGCCCCATCGCCGCCGTAGTTGGTCAGCGTGGTCGTCAACGTCACGGGCCGGGCCATCGCCAGCCCCGGCAGGGTCAACGCGGTGGTCAGGGCAAGGGTGGTGAGAAGGGATTTCATCGGGTTTCCTTTCGGTGATGGTCTGCGCCCCGCACGGGGCAGGGCGCGCGATGGCCGGGATCAGTTGGTCACAGCCACGGGCGGCGCGCCGTTGCCGAAGAGCCCGTTTGCCGGAGGTGCGACGGTGCCCGCAGGAGCAGGGTTGCCGAGAGCGCCGATGCAGCCATCGTCGTCATCATCATCATCATCATCATCGTCGCAGTCCTCGTCGTCCTCGTCCTCGTCGTGCCCGCGACGGACCCATCCGCCGTCGTCATCATCTCCGCTCACACGAATGAGGGGCATGGGCTGGTCGTCGGCACTGACCACGGCGGCGCAAACGCCGCTGCACGCGCCTTGAGCGTTGCCCTGGTCCTGCAACGCGGCAAGGGCAGGCAGGCCGAGTGCCACGGTCAGCGCCGTCGACGCGAAAAGAAGGGAAAGTCGGAATGTCATGGCGTGGCCTCCTTGGATCTGATGCTGCCAATCTGTGCCTCGGACCTGAGCTGTTCCTGACGCCGCCCCACTTTCTGCTTCAGCTTGGCGTCAGGAAGAAAAAGGCCCCGCCGGGACAGGGCGGGGCCAGTCAGACCACGAGGGACAGGCGTGGTCGGAGAACGGGGTCAGGCGATGTTGCCGGGCATGGAGGGATGGGTTGATGCGGACTTGCGGGGCATCTCAATCGTCATCGTCGTCGCCCTGATCCGATGTCTGTTGCGTCGCCAGATCGGCACCCGCAGGCGTGGCCGCAGTGTCGCCGGGCTGCGCCGGTGCCGTGACGGTGGCTGGCGCAGTGCCGGGTCCGCGACCAAGGGCTGTCAATGTGGGCGCGGCAAGGACCGCGATAACGGCGGCAGTTGCGAGCAACACGAGAATTGTGGATTTCATGGCGGTAGCTCCTTGATTGGATGAACCGATTCTGTCGTGTGCCGCTGAAGCCTTGCTGATGGGACGCCGGTTTCTGCTTCAGCCTGGTGTCAGAAAACACGCGCCCTAACCTCATGCCGGGCACAGGCCGGAACCGATTGTACACCCGGTTCCGGCACGGCTGCGTGTCAGCGCAGTTCGAACGCTTCGGAGTAAACGCGGCGCGGCGCATGGCCCATCGCCTTGAGCCCGTTCTGGATGCCGTCGCGCAACCCGCAGGGCCCGCAGAAGAACAGCTCCGACCCGGCGATCTCGAAGGGCACCATCGCGACCAGGCGTTCGGCCGTCAGTCGCCCCTCGGTGCGGCTGGCCACGACCTGCACGCTCAAGCCCGGATGACCTGCGGCGATGGCTTGCAGACGGTCGGCGGCAAAGGCTTCGTCCTGGGTGTTCACGGCCCAGATCAGCGCGATCTGCTGGCGGTCTGCCTCGGTCAGCGCCTCGGCCCATGCCAGGAAGGGTGTGATGCCGATGCCTCCCGCCAGCCAGACCTGACGCGGCACCCGGCGTCGGAACAGGAACCGGCCATAGGGCCCCTCAACGCGCAGCCGCTGGCCCGGCACCAGCTTGTCCGGCAGGCTGCGCGTCCAATCCCCCAGCGCCTTGATCCCGAAATGCAGACTGCCATCGGCGCGCGGGGCCGAAGCGATGGTAAAAGGATGCGCCTCGTCAAGGCCAGCGCCGGGGCCCGAGCCGGGAACCGAGACAAAGGCGAACTGGCCAGGACGCCAGCGCATTCCGCGCCCTGTGGGCCGCAAGGCAATCTCGGTCGCAGCACCGTGTCGCGTGACGGAGTCGAGCGCATAGTCGCGCGGGCGCAGAAAAGGGTTGATGAACTGCGTGAACACCCAGGCCACCAGCCCCGCAAGGCTGAACGTGTTGAGGTAGAGCGCCAGCATCGGGTCCACCCCTTCGGGCTTGTCGATGGCCAGTTGGTGAAACGCGGCAATCGCGAACAACAGCCCCATGAACCGGTGCGTGAAACGCCACAAGGGCCAGGGCAATTCCAGATTGGTGAAGGGAACCCGCTTGATCCAGCTGATCGCGATCAGCGCGATGAACCCGTAGAAGGCAATTTCTCCGACCTCGGCGGCGAATTCGCCAAGGTTGGTTTCTGCCACAAAATCCTCGATCTCCGGTTCAAGCTGGTCATGCAGGACCATCAGCCCCAAGGCCGCGATCCCCAGCCACTTGTGGACGGCATACATGCGATCCAGCCCGCCGAAGAACGGTTCGATCACAGCCGGGCGCGCCGACAGTACCAGGGCTATGCCCATGGCCACAATCGCGGCGGACCCGACCGCGATGCTCATGGCGGACTCGATGCCGAACGGGGCATAGGTTTGCGCGCCAAGGGCGGCGCCTAACAGAACGGCGATGGCGGCAAATGCCGGACCGGAATACAACATGTCAGAAAACCTTCCGTTCGGGCCGACTTGAGGAATGGTACCCGGCGTCACAGGGGACTGGTCGTGGGCCCGGCGCTGTGGATCTCGCCCTGTCACCGTGGCCTTTTCATGCACGGAAACATGGTCAGTCATCTTCCTGTCCTTCGCGGTCGCGACCGTGGTCGTCATCCTCGAATTCGAATTCGACGATCTGCAGCGTGCCGGGATGCAGCTTGACCTCGATCGCGCGGCCCGTCGCGTCGCGGCCGTCGATCTCGTAGCAGCCGTCGTCGATCTTGATGCGGCGCACCTCCCAGCCTTGCCGGGTGGCGAACTCAGCCACCGCCTCGCGCGGTTGCCAGTCGGCCATCGGAACGAAGCAATCATCATCAGCCAGTGCGGCACCGGCAGGCAGGGCTGCCAGAAAAGCAAGAATTGTCAGCGTCTTTCGCATGGGCCACACTCCGGGTTACGGCCAGTCTGGATGATGTGATGCGCGCCGAAGCTGACGGCAGCCTGAAGACGGCTGATCCAGGGCTTCAGCCTGCTGTCAGGAGAGAGGGTCAGAAGCAAACCAACCCGGGGCCAAAGGGACGGCAGAAGACCATGCGCATCTTGCTGATCGAGGATGATACAGTTCTGGGAGCTGCCGTGCGGGACCAGATAGCCGCCGATGGCCATTCGGTCGACTGGGTCCAGCGGCTGGATGCGGCCGGGGACGCGATGGCCGGGGCGAGCTTCGATCTTGTGCTGCTGGACCTGATGCTGCCCGATGGCCGGGGCATTCCGTTTCTGCGCCGTCTGCGGGCCAAGGGCGATGTGACGCCCGTCATCATCCTGACCGCGCTTGACCAGATCAGCGACCGGATCGAGGGGTTGAACGCAGGGGCCGACGACTACCTGGTCAAGCCCTTCGATCTGGCGGAACTGTCCGCCCGGATCGGCTCGGTGGCGCGCCGCTATGCGGGGAACCCCAACCCAATTGTCACCCACGGGCCGCTGGAGATCGACCTTGCTGCGCGCAGCATCCACCGCGACGGCCGCCCAGTCGCCCTGACGGCACGCGAATGGGCGCTGTTCGAGGCCTTTCTGTCCCGGCCTGGGCAGCTTCTGTCCAAGGCGCAGCTTGAGGACAAGCTTTACGCCTTTGGGGCCGAGATCGAGAGCAACACGATCGAGGTCCATCTCAGCCGACTGCGGAAGAAGTTGGGGGCGGAGGTGATCGAGACGGAACGCGGCCTCGGCTACCGTCTGGGCCGGGCATGAGGGCGCCGCGCAGTCTTCAGGGTCGCCTTGGGCTCTGGCTGGGCGTGGCGCTGACGGTTCTTTGGGTGCTCGCGGCCAGCGTGACGGCGCTGATCGCGCGGAGCGAGATCGAAGAGGTGTTCGATTCCGCCCTGCAGGAAACCGCACAGCGCATCCTGCCACTCGCCGTCGTTGATATCCTGAACCGCGAGGAAGCAGGGATCAGCCAGCGTCTTGCCGCCATCCGCGAACATGACGAGTTCTTCACTTACATCGTGCGGGATGATCAGGGGCGCATCCTGCTGCAATCCCATGCCGCCGACCCGGGCGTGTTCCCCGCCTGGGAAGGGATCGGGTTCCACCAGACTGCAACGCATCGGCTCTATAGCGACGAGGCTGTGCAGGGCACGATCCGCATCACTGTGGCCGAGCCGCTGGACCATCGCGCAAGCGTCGCGCGCGAGATTCAGATGGGGCTTGGCCTGCCACTTCTGATCTTGCTGCCCGTGGCGCTTCTGGCCATCGTGCTGGCCGTCCGCGCCAGCCTTGCGCCCCTGCGCCAGTTCCGCGACCGCCTGTCGGCGCGGGGCGCGCGCGACCTGAGCCCCGTCGCCAGCGCCGATCTGCCCACCGAAATCGCGCCCCTCGCCGATACGATGAACGGACTTCTGGGGCGGCTGGAGGCGGCCTTCGAGGCGGAGCGAAGCTTTGCAGCGAACGCCGCGCATGAACTCCGCACCCCGCTGGCAGGTGCCATCGCACAGGCACAACGGCTGCAGACAGAGACGCGCGACGCTGACGCCAAGGCCCGTGCGGCCGAAATCGAGGCCACGCTGAAACGCCTGACCCGCCTCTCCGAACGCCTGTTGCAACTGGCGCGCGCTGAAGGTGGTCGCCTTCGCCGTGACGTCGCTGCCGATCTTCGCCCCGTGGCCCGACTGATCGTCGACGACCTTGCGCGCGGTGGCGAGCCCGGGCGCATCCACCTCGCGCTTCCGGACAGCGCTATCATGTCGGATCTGGACCCCGACGCCTTCGCGATCGTCTTGCGCAATCTGATCGAGAATGCCTTGCGCCATGGCCAAGCCGAAGCTCCTGTGGAGGTCTCGCTTGCAACTGACGGAACGCTGATCGTCGCCAACGACGGCCCGGTCGTGCCCGCCGAGGATCTCGCACGCCTGACGCACCGGTTCGAGCGCGCCCGGTCCGATCGCGAGGGCAGCGGTCTTGGGCTGGCAATTGTCGCGACGATTGCCGAGAGGTCTGGCAGTCAATTCGAACTCAGATCGCCTCGCGAAGGCCGGGCTTCAGGGTTCGAGGCACGACTATCACCGACCGGAACACGCGTTCTGAATTCCTAGCGAGAATGGATCAGGCTTTACGCCTTGATTCGAAGGCATTTCTCGCGCGCAGTACTCGGCTGGTTGCGTATCGACCGAGTGGCGAACGCATTTGGGCTGGATCAGTTGATAGCCAAATCGGTCGCCGTTTTCCCAGCAGCCAACGCCTCCACGAACCACTGCGGTTTGCGCCCGCGACCGGACCAGGTGAGTGCCGGGTTCTCAGGGTGCCGGTATTTCGCCGCGACAGGCGCACGGGAGGCTTTCGTCTCGGTTCCGTCAAGTTCGGCCAGAGAGTAGCCCAGATCCCGGGCGAGAGCTTCCACCTTGGCGCGGGCTTCCGCCTTCTGCCGATCCTCGAATGTGGAGATCGCCTTGGCGACGTCCTTCTGCATTTTCTTCAGCTCGCCAAGCGACAGTGCCTCGAGTTCGTAATCAGCCATTGATGCGGTCCGTGTCCTGAATATCCCGGTATCGATAGCCCGTCGATGCAGGGCACCGCAACTCCCGGAAGGCAAGGGCAGGGGTGGCAAAGGCTGGTGATCGCAGTTTTCGCCGCCGGGGAGGTGCTGGACTGGGGGTAAGGCTGTCCCGATGGGCAAGGTGACAGGTCCTGGCATGGGCTCCCCGCGCATCTCTGTCTCCTCGGCCATCCCTTCGACTGACAATCCCCTAATCCCGTTCGGTTGCCTGCGCGCAACCCCGCGTCAGTCCGGGCCGTGTTGGCTAGCGTTTCTTTGGAAACGCGTCACCTGCCCGCTCCACCCCGGTCCTCTGGGGGTTTCCGGCGTCCGTTCCGTCCACCGTGCACGCGTCACCCGACGGGCTTTTTCCGGGTCTTGTCGAAGGGACGGTCCCGAAGACAGGACACAGAAGGAAGCTTACCATGCAGAACATCGTTATCCTCGCCGGCAACATCGGTCAGACCCCCGAAGTCCGCACCACCCAGGGCGGCACCAAGATCACCAACTTCAGCCTCGCCACCTCCCGCCCCCGCATCTCGGAAGGTCGCGTCCTGCGCGACGAGAACGGCTACCGGGTCATGGACACGGAATGGCACCGCATCACCTGCTTCAACGGTCTCGGCAAGACGGTCGCAGAGCACTGCGAAAAGGGCATGAAGGTCCTCGTCCACGGCCGCATCCACTACACCAAGTGGATCGACAGCATGGGCAACGACCGCTACGGCTGCGAGATCATCGCCGAAAAGGTCGACTTCCTGAGCCGCCCGAAGTCGGCCGAGACCGAAAACCCCGAGCTGGTCGACCGCGACGACGAGATCCCGTTCTGAAAAGAACGGGGCCTCCCCCTCAGGCCCGGCGGGGAAACCCGCCGGGTTCGTGGCATGCGCACGGCAAGCCGTGTAGCAGGACATCGGCACAGTTTGACAATCTTTGCCAATTTATGTCATCGTCCTTGCAAAGGAGATCGCGACCATGGCCACGATGAATGTTTCTTTGCCGGACCCGATGAAGGCCTGGGTCGAGGCCCAGACACAAGATGGGCGCTACAGCAACGCCAGCGATTATGTGCGCGATCTGATCCGCCGGGACCAGGATCGCCAGCAGGCCATCGTCGAGTTGCAGCAGCTTGTCGATGAGGGTCTCGCAAGCGGTCCGGCAGGACGTCTGGATGTTGAGGCATTTCTTGCCCGCAAGCGGGATCAGAATGCCAGAACCGACGGTCGTTGAATATCGCCTATCACCTGCTGCGCTGAATGATCTGGACGCGATCTGGGATTATACCGCGCGTACCTGGTCAGTTGGTCAGGCAGAAACCTATATCCGCGGGCTCGCCGTGGACATGGACCTGCTGGTCCAGCACCCGGGGATCGCGCGCGAACGCACTGAAATCCGCCCGCCCGTGCGCCTTTACCGCTCGGGATCGCATCTGATCATCTACCGCATCGAGGAGGAGTGGCTGCAGGTGTTGCGCATCGTGCATGCGCGACAGAATTGGGTCGCCTATCTCAACGAGTGATCTGACGCTCTCGCAGCCCTTCGCGGCGAAGCGAGGTGCTGCGAGAGGATTTGAGCATGAAGGTCGAAGACGAAGAACGCATTGCCGCCGATCTCGCGAAGATCATGGCCATGATCTGCATCCGCAACACGCGGCTGGAGGATTTGCACGCCGGGGTGCAGCCGGTGACGCTGACCGGCGATTATTCGGACGTGAACGTGATCGACGCCACAGGTCAGACCATCCCGTGGCGCACGGTGTCGCATATCGATGATGCGCAGATGGCGGACTTGATGCGGGACATCGTCAATCGCCTGTTCACGTTTCACATGAGGCGGGATGATCTGAGATTCAGGGATCATCTCGACCGCTGGATGACTGCATCGAACAAATGGGACAACCCGGTTCTCGACACGACTTTTCTCGAAGCAGTTGCTGAACTGGGGGTCCCCCGGAAAGCGTGAGACGTTTGACTGTTTGGGTGGGCCCAAGCTCAGCCGAAACGCCCGGTCTGCAACGATGTTCTGTGCATCAGCGATCTGAGAGTCAGAGATGGGTTGGTTGCTTTCGTGACAGATTGAGGGCTGGGAGAGTGGCTCCCGGCGCCTGTCACGGGAGATAGCCGATGGGCGTTGTAGAAGTTCTGGATCCGGTTGCTCCGGCGCGGGCGGGTGGCTGGAAGGTGGATGTGAGCCGGGGGGAGCGGAACGGGCGGGTGTCGTCCGAATGGTTCAACCGGCCCGATGACGAGCGGTATCTGTCGCTCGATGATCTCTGGGCCAATGTGAAAGGCCGGTCGGAGCGCAGCCGCAGCCGTGTGGTGCAGACGGCGGATATCCGCGTCGAGGCCGCGCGTGATAACCCTGAGCGGTTGCACCTGATGCTGCCGAAAGCCGAGGCACCCGTCGCGCCCACGCACTGGGCCTTCGGCCAGCTTGCCAGCATCGTCGGCGCGCCTGCCTCCTACCTGCGGCAGCTGCCCGCGCCGCTGGCGGGCATCAACCTGCAATACGGGCTGACCAACCACCGCGCCGAGCAGGTGAAGACTTTTGAGACCGAAGATGGCCGCACGGAACTGCGCGCGGTGACCGGCCCCGACTACGGCCGCATCCATGACCATGAACTGGTCGAGGCGGTGCAGCGCATCGCGGGCAATGGCACCGGCGACACGCGTTGGAAGGTGCCGGGCGTGCTCGACTGGTCGACCGGGGTTTACAACCCCGATGTCGAGATCAGCCGCGACACGACCACGCTTTATGCCTCGGACCGCGACGTGTTCCTGTTCCTGGTTGACGATCGCAACCCCATCGAGGCGGGCAAGCTGCCCGATGGCTCGCCCGATCTCTACTTCCGGGGCTTCTACTGCTGGAACTCCGAGGTGGGGGCAAAGACCCTCGGCATGGCGAGCTTTTACCTGCGGGCGGTGTGCCAGAACCGCAACCTCTGGGGCGTCGAGGATTTTCAGGAGATCAAGATCCGCCACTCGAAATACGCCGCCTCGCGCTTCGCACATGAGGCCGCGCCCGCGTTGACGCGGTTCGCCAATTCCTCGCCACAGGGGTTCGTGAACGGCATCAAGGCGGCGCGGCAGCAGGTCGTGGCGCGCAGCGACGAAGACCGTGCGGATTTCCTGCGCAAGCGCGGTTTCTCGAAGGCTGAGTCGGGCAAGATCATCGAGAAGGTGCTGATGGAGGAAGGCCGCCCGCCGGAAAGCATCTTCGACTTCGTGCAAGGCATCACGCGGCTGGCGCGCGACAAGACCCAGCAGGATGCCCGCCTCGACATGGAGGGCCGGGCCAAGAAGCTCCTCGACCGGGTCGGCTGACGCCGTGCCCGACAACGCGACCGCCCTCGCGCGCGGCGGTCGCGCTTTCCCCTTCCAAATGCATGCCAGTGGCCCCGCCCTGAGAGGGCAGGGGGCTTCGGCCTGCGGATTTCAGCGAGAACTCCCATGACCCCCCAGGAAGAAACCATCGTCCTCGAAGCCCGTGACATCCTCGGCCGCTACCTGAGCCAAAACCCGGTCATCGGCAGTTGGCAGGCGCTGATGGACTATTGCGCGCTCACCGTTCGCGGCCCGATCGAACGGTTTCACGTGCTCTACCTCGACTGCAAGAACCGCATCATCTCCGATGAGCTCTTGTCTACTGGCACGGTGGATCACGTCCCGGTCTATCCGCGTGAGGTGATCAAGCGGGCGCTGATGCTGAACGCCAGCGCCCTTATCCTGGTCCACAACCACCCCACTCATTGAGGATGATCACGAACGATCCCGCTCAATCACGTTGAAACACTAGGGATTTTGGCACTTTTCTGCGTTGCGTAGTGGGGGCGGTTATGGCAAATTGGGGGCTGTAAAAGGGGTAGAAAACGGCCTCCCGATCCCACCTAGCGATCCCCGTTTCTCCCTGACCGATCCCAGCTGCGGAACAGGAGGAAACACCATGCCTGCCCTGACCGACACCACGATCCGCCACGCGCTTAAGCGGGTCGAGACGAGCCAGAAACAGGAAAACCTCGCCGACGGCGAAGGGCGCGGCACCGGCCGCCTCCTTCTCGTCCTGAAGCCCATGCCCAAGCGCGTCACCGCCGACTGGATGGCCCAGCAGTGGCGGGACGGCAAACGCACCAAGAAGAAGATCGGCTCCTATCCCTCGATGTCGCTCGCCCAGGCGCGCGAGATCTTCAAGCGCGATTTTGCCGACGTGATCCAGAAGGGCCGGAGCATCAAGATCGCTACCGACACCCGCCCCGGCACCGTCGCCGATCTGTTCGAGGGCTATGTCGCCGCTCTCAAGGAAGCCGGGAAGCCCTCCTGGAAGGAGACCGAAAAGGGCCTCAACAAGATCGCCGACACACTGGGGCGCAACCGTCTCGCCCGCGAAGTCGAAGCCGAAGAAGTCATCGAGCTGATCCGCCCGATCTACGAGCGGGGCGCGAAGTCGATGGCCGACCATGTGCGCTCCTATCTCCATGCCGCCTTTAGCTGGGGCATGAAGTCCGACAACGACTATCGGCAGCAGTCCCCCCGTCGCTTCCGCATCCCCTTCAACCCGGCGTCGGGTATCCCGACCGAGCCCAAGGTGAAGGGCACGCGCTGGCTCGATGAGGACGAGTTCGTCCGGCTCTACCGCTGGCTCGAATGCCCCGACACGCCAGTCCATCCGCCCTATACCCGCGCGGTCAGGCTCATCATGCTGACCGGACAGCGGGTGCAGGAGATCGCCGGCCTTCACATCGATCAGTGGGATGCCAAGGAGAAGATCATCGACTGGTCCAGGACCAAGAACGAACAGCCCCATGCCGTTCCGGTGCCCTCGCTTGCGGCGGAGTTGCTCGCCTCCATCAACGTCAACGAATACGGCTGGTTTTTCCCATCGGCCCAAGATCCGACGAAGCCCGTCAGCCACGGCACGCTTTACTCGTTCATGTGGCGTCAGCGGGACCGCGGCGTCATCCCCTATGTGACGAATCGCGACCTGCGCCGGACCTTCAAGACGCTGGCCGGCAAGGCGGGCGTTCCGAAGGAAATCCGCGACCGGCTGCAAAACCACGCCTTACAGGACGTCAGTTCCAAGCACTACGACCGCTGGAACTACATGGTCGAGAAGCGGGCCGGAATGGCGAAATGGGATAAATTTGTCCGGACGATGCTTGAGAAGAAGCACCTGAAGGCAGCCGCGTGATCTCAGACCGCTCAAGCCTCTCAGTAACCGCGCGAAGGTCATGCCAAGCTTTTGACGGTCAGCCGCCGGCAACCCCTTGGCTGCTTAATCTACGGAGGTTGCCATCAAGCTGGCGCTGCACCGTGTCGATGGGTTCTGACCAAATCTTCGATAGCGCTTCTACCGCTCGGTTTGCATCCCACGGCCATGCCGCTCGCCCATCAACCTGTGCGAAAGGGCCATCCGTCTCGGTAAGGATTCGGTCCCGTGGCATCTTGGCCGCCAGTGCCCTCCCCTTGTCACCGGCCAACATGGCCGGGCCAACGCTGAACCAGCACCCCAAATCGACCGCGCGCGCAAGCTCCCTTTGTGTTCCCGAAAACCAGTGAAGGATCGCTATGCCAGCACTGGGCTCCGTCACCAGCGCGTCAAGAACCTGCGTGGATGCGCGACGGCTATGAATACTCATGACGCGGCCCCCGACGCGAGCACAAAGACTGAGCACACGCGTGAAGACATGCTCTTGGTCCAGCCAATATCGCCGGTATTCTGGACCACCATCGAGGCCAATTTCGCCAACATACCGAACCTGCGGTAACAGGCGCTCAAACAGCGGAAGCTCGCCTTTACGTTCATGCGCGATTTGCGGATGCAGTCCGAGCGCTGTTCTAATACGCGGCGCATCCTTTGTCAGCGCCGCCGTTCCGGACCACGCTGACGGTGTTGTCGTGACAGAAAGAACATAGAGATCGCGAACGACGCACTCGCGCGCTACGGTGTGTGGATCAGGATAAAGGTCTAGGTGCGCGTGGAAATCGATCATTTGACGCCGTAAGCCTGATGAAGCGCGCGAAGCTCTTCAAGACCGCGCTCAAGCATACCGACAAGAGCCGGTCGATCAGCGATGAACGGGGACGCCAACGCATGACCGAGCCACGCCTCAATGCCATCTGCCTTGATGGCCGCAAGCGCGATCGCGACTGAGCGCACGTCGTCGAACCCCGAGTGATCTGCATCATCCTTTCCGATCGGTTCGTAGACGTAATCTGTCGTATCTTGGCTGGCGTCCCACGCGAGGAACGCCGCCCGTCGGACCTGACACGGAACGCATCGCCCGCATTGACGATAGTTGAACCGTTGGAATCGACCACAGCTCGTCGAACGTGCAGCCTCGGCGCCAAGCAAATTCTGGTCGGCGCACGCTTGGAGCATTTCGCCCTTGGTCTTCGTGGCATAAGGGTTGGTGATCTTGACACGGAGACCAGCCGCATCCAGCACCTTTTGCAGACGAGCCAGGAATTCCGGATGTGCCGTGCGAGTGCTGAGGCTTCCGAGCCGCCCGCCAGTCAGAGGCGGGTTAATGGCGATGAAGCCGTTCTCGCACACGAAGAGTGGCACCTCCGCGACCTCCCGATAGGCTTTGAGGGCCGTGGCAGCGATCACGCCAAAAGTGATGAAAACAAGCGACCTCGCCCGTTGCGAGGCTTCTTGCACACCCGGCGTATGTGCATTGTGGTTTAGTTGCAGGTGTCCGAGACCGCCCCCGATCTTTGCGGCAAAGTCGACCTGCTTGTCCGCGTCGCCTCGAACTGTCTGGCTGATTGCGAATGGCTTGTGGCCCGCCGCGGTTAGGTCAATCGCTCCGATCAAACTGTCTAGCCCGCCGGACAGAAGTACCACACAGCTCTCAGGCGGCCGGACTGGTTCACGAGGCGGCGTGGGCAGCATCCCACCCTCGTGAAATCGCAGGGTCCAGCGGTCGGTCGTGAGGAATGCGAGCGCTTCGGCCAAGGCCCGGGCCTGCCCGTTCCAGAACGGCGCGTCCGCCACGGCAATGTCGAGTTCGATCTCTCGTGTCCACCCGTCCGGGCTCTTGTCGCGCAAGACTGCGAAATCTGCAGTCACGACACTCAGCGCGATCGATAACAAGTCCCAGGCCCGCGGGGCCGGGTCAAATCGTCGGCGTTGGATCTCGGATCTCGCCGCATCGCCAGCGCTTCCTTGTCCTTCGGCCCGCGGCTGGCCGTAAAGGACCACGCGCATGATACCTTCACCGCCGGGCAGATCCGCGCCGTCTGGACCGCAGGCCAGCCTCATTCCGCGTATCCTTCAAACACCTCAAATGTCTCCCTCAGAGCATCCCTAACAACCTGACTGATGCGACCACTGGTGAGGCTGCGTCCGGCATCGCGCAGCTTGCGGAATGCCGCTGCCACGCTCTGCTTCACATAGTCCCGCAC
>NZ_JBKFEY010000026.1:0-35620 GCF_046507575.1 Pontitalea aquivivens
TTCCATTCCGACCTCGACGACCTGATCCACGAGACCGGACCTGCCGTCTGGTTTTTCGGGCATTCACACCGGCGCTGCCGAGCCACCGTCGGCAGGACCGATATCCGCTGCGTGTCGATCGGGTACATCGAGGAACAGGGGACCCACACTCTCAGCCTGAAACCCATGACGTTCTTTGAGACGGACTGAGTGGATGGAAACGAAGCCCCCCCTCAGGTCCGACCTTCTCCAGCCCGTCCAGCTCCGCCTGGACGGACTCCACGAACGCCTAGCGCATCTCGACCGGACCCTGTCGGAGGTACCAGACGAGCTGTCTGAGAACATACAACGACGCCTGGAGCGCGCCGCGCTTTTCCGCGGACTGAACGCGATCCAGCGCAGCTATGAAGCCATCGCGACGGTGCTGTGCCTCATACTAGACGGCAGTACGCCGGACGATGAGGAGAGCTGGTATGGTGACGCCCTAGACCAGCTCTCCGGGACCGGCTCAGGCCGGATGCCGGTCCTGTCGCCCGCACTGGCGGATCTGCTGCGAGAGGTCGGCATCTATCCAGATTTCGATCCTATCCTTGAATTAGATGAGAACGTTGAAGTTCAGCGGCGGCGTCATGCGGCAGCCCTTCGGGCCGCACCGATGCTGGTCGACGCGCTTACGGCACTCGACGCTCTGCTTGCAGACGGGAGGCTCCGGGACGGGCAAGAGCCAGATCCGGAGTTCGCCAAGCAGCATGCCGAGCGCCTGAAGAGGGCCGAGACTCGGAAGCAAGCCTTGGCGCGCGCCTTGACCGATATTGAGAACGCATTCCTTGAAAAGGGTTATCGCGTCATCCCGTTCGGCTCCGTGGCGGAGAACAGGGTTCATGGAAGGTCTGACCTAGACCTGCTCGTCGTGGGAGAGATGTCGCGTGAGACGCAGCGGGAGCTATGGAACGCAGCCGAGGAGTTCGCGCGGGAAGAAGGTGTCGAGGTCGACCTGCACTTTCCGGGCCTCTACAGCGGTGACTTTCTAGATCGCCTCAAGGCGATCCGGGGCGGCCAGATCGTGCCGCTGCGCGACCTCATCGCTGCTGCCACAGGCCCGAAAACCCAACGTGATTAAGGACTCCTCCGATGGATTTTGATGATTTCCTGGACCCGCATCGCCCCCTGTTGGATGAGCTCGAAGTCCTGCGTGCCCTCGTTGACGAGGCGGAACCGGAGCGGCTGATTGGGCAGTTCACGCCTTGTTTCCGGAATCTGTTCGAGGATGACCGGGATCTCTATGGAGACGACCAGCCACAGGACCTGGCCGGGCAGGTGCGGCGCTTCCTGAATCGTGTAGGCCATCTCAGTACAGCGGTGCCCACCCATGAGGAGCTGGACCGGGCGCCTATCCTGCATGGCTGGTGCGCCGTCAGGTTGGGGACCTCGCCTTTTCTGTTAGGGCAGTCCACGGGCCATCCGCATCTTCGCTGGGGCGCCCGAACGCGTACGTCCGTACTCTGCCAGATTGGCCGGGATTTCACCTGGGCCAGGACGTGGAATAGGTTCTATTTGCTCAGCGAGCATGCGCCGGAGACCTTATATAAAATGCAGGCCGACGGGGTGGTCTCCCCGGCGGTTGAGCTGATCCCTTTCCCGGATCAGCTGCACTGATGACGGATCCATTTGAAAACCAAACCCAAAATACGAACCTTAATAAGGGACGTCAGAGCACCAGGATGATCTGGCCTGGACACCTGAGGATGCCAAGATTTTCGGATCGGATCGACCCGGGTGCGGACATCGAGGATCTGATCAACTCAATCCGCGAATACGGGCAGAAAGTTCCGATCCTGGTTCGCCGTCTTCCGGAAGGGGACATGGAGATTGTTTTCGGGGTTCGTCGTGTCCTCGCCTGCCTCGCTCTCCGCATCGATGTTCGCGCTGAAGTAAAGGAGATGTCCGACTTGGAAGCGTTGATCGCGAAAGGGATCGAGAACAATGAACGGCTCGACCTCAGCCCATCTCGGCCCGAAGATGCTGGGGATACCACCCGTAGGAAATTTAAGGCGACAGAATTCCTATAAATACATCGGAAAACGGTACAGATAGGACCGTCAGCGGGCGGCCCGGACGTAGATCAGTCCGATGTTTTGTGGTCAGAGGGGTCCGGGACCGCAGAACCCGGGCCGGTGCTGGAGCGTGAGCTACTCGGTGGGGGCACTCCGCCCGAACCGCCTCCCAGGCGGCGACCACCGCGCTGAACCCGCCGGCGACGAGCGCGTGCATCGCGCCCGAGGCCGGACGGCCTCAGATGATGTACAGGGCGGACCCCTCTTCGAATTTCGGATCGAACATGGGGTGAACATACCGGCGTACGCAACGGACACGCGGGCAGATCTAGACAAAGCGGGTTTTTCGCATACATTAAAATGAGACGCGGCGCTTCACTGTGCCTCGGGCCCCGTAGCCGAAGTGCAAACACGGGACGCCTTAAAGGTCATCTGGAAACGTGAGCACGACCGGGCCGGAACGGCGGCCCACCACGACGCCCCCAGATGATCACGTCCACACACCCATAGGCTGTAGGACTGCGTATCCGGCGGGTTTCGGTTTCGAAACTACTGCTGCGGTATCTGTCCATGACCCACTTCTCAGCATTTTGCGAAAAACCTACGCCGCCGTCCTTTCACCGGACCAAGCGCGACCAGGCGGCTATCCGTGAAGCGATGCTGGGCGCGGCGGGCCCCGGAACGGCTCAGGCCAACCCGGTCCGTGAACTGCTCCCTTCTGACAATCTCGAGCACGTTGGCCTGCCCCTCGGTATACTGGAAGACCAGAGATGGGGGGTATCTCCGCCCGTCGCCCTAGAGAAGCTGCGCGCGGCCGGCCTACCGTATGAAGGTCGTAGGGCGGGCCTAATCTACAGCTGGCCCTCCATCTTTCGGGCTGAAGGTGTCGATGCGGAGCTTGCGAAAAACGCCACGCGAGAAACGCATCCGCACCTGTTTGACGACCTGTTGGACACGGCGGCGGCCGCGGCCCTGCTCGGCTTTCGGGACGCGTCCTCGATCCGGAAGGTCATCATCGCTGGTGAGATGCCCGACACTGCCTTCGTCCGGTTCGGCACAAGGGGGGTGTACCGCTGCCGACCGGCAGCGCTGGCGACCCTGCGAAAACGGAACCTCGTGGGGAGGATCGTGTGATGTCGGGGCTGCGAATAACAGAAACCGGGTCTGGTTTTTCGCATATGCGTTCCCAGATCGCGCATGAAAGAAATAACACGAACACCATAACTGAGTTCCTCTTCAACCAAGAATGGTTGTTCATGTTATTTTACCGTTCCGATACGAATATACGTGAATTCGTTGTTATTTACGTGCTGAACTGAGCGCCGAGACAGAGGACATCCGACATGCTTGATCGCCCCCAGTACACCGCTCAGGACGCACTCGATCTGGTCCTGGAAGGGTCGCCCCAAATCTTGGAGGGGAAGACTTCCAGCATCCCCGGGTACAGCGCAGCTCTAACACGGTTGACCAAGAGAACCGTCAAAGGGCTTATCACGACAGATCTCTCGACGATCCCGATGACCATGGAGTTCATCGACCATTTCTTTGAACAGCTGAACAAGGACAGCCCACCCCAGTCAAAGAAAGAGATAGACACCCGGCGTGACTGGCAAAGCCGTCTCCGCACGATCTGCCGTCGGCTCGAGGGTATTCCCGTTGTCCAGAAAACCCCGGCCTGGGACAGCTTCCTCGACCACATCAGGGATGTTGGGGAGAAACGGGGGTATTCCGAGGAGGCCCTGATCCCGGTCACCAGCACATTCCGGGCCGTCGCGGTCGAGGCCGGCATTGAGCCTCATGAGGTGACGCGTGACTGGCTTATGGGCGCCATGAAGGGCGCGACGAAGAAGCGGCGGGACAGCCTGAAAAGGGGCATCAAGGTTCTCGACGACTTGTGGACGGATCTCCCGGAGCAACAGCGTCCCCCCGAACCCTTCGGCCCTATCAAGATCATCTCAGAAAAACGACGGTCCCTCCCACTCCCGCCGCGGGTAAAGACCGAGTTGGAAACATATCTGGCCGACCGGATCGCCGGAAACACCGCTCCGGGGTTTACACGCGCTGTTTCGGTCAAGAAGGGGATTGATCCGAGGCAGAGTACGAACATCTACCGGCAGGCTGTAGGGTGGCTATACGACTCGCTCTGCGTGGTCGGAGAGCTCGACCCCGATGCGGATATCGGTCTGAATGATCTCGCCAACCTTGAGTGGTTGTCAAAAGTGGCCTTCGAAGCGCTCAGCGAGATCGAGGCTGATGCAGGAACAACCCGGACCTTCCCCTGGAAGCCGATCGAACCGGAAACGATCTACAATCGGACCGGGTCCCTTATCACGATCTTCGAGAGCACGGTCCCTGACTTCCACTTAAGCCATATCGAAATTTTCGACGCTAACAAGCGGCGGACCGTGAAGAAGAACCCGGAGGGTCTGCGTAAAATTCTGTGCGGTCACTGCTCCGACGAAATGACCGACGAACATCGCGCGTTCTGTCGGGCTCTGGTCACGAATGAGGAGAAACAACACCTCTTCCTGAACATGCACATGATCTGCTGGGAGCAGGCGCAGAGCAGCTGGAAGACCTATGCTCAACAGACCCAGCACGAAAAGAACCAGACCATCAACCTGTGTGTCCTGGCTGCCATGCTGGCGCTGGTGGTGAACATCCCTTTCCGCGCCCGGACCGTGTGCGAGATGGTCCTGGAAGGATCACAGTCAGACCTCTCCCTTCCTAAGGACGCCAAGAAGATCGCGTTTCATGTCGCCCCGGCCCGCATGAAAACGCGAGAACGCTTCGACGCTGACGTCAACGACGACAAGCTGAGCAAACCCCGAAAAATTCTCGACTGGTTCATAGCCGGGCCTCGAAAAGAACTTCTCCGGAACCCGAAACTTCTACCTGAAGCAAACCGCAGACCGGAAAGGCTTTTCTGCGGGATCGGAGAGGCGCGGTATAACCGGATCCTGGGCGCGTGGACCGAAGAGGTCGGCATGCTGATGACGACGCACATGTTCCGGCACGCCCTCGCCTCATTCCTGATCAACTGCTGTGGCGTGCCCGTGGCCGATGCGGCGCGGATGCTCGGAAACAGCATCGCCGTCGCCGAGCGGCGATATGTGTTTCTGGATGTCATCAAGCGCAGAAGTAACACCCTGAAAATGGTGGCGGATCACCGCCAGCACCTGGCGGATCTGCATCACCCTGGACGACGGAGGAAAAAATGACGGACAATCAGAGTGGTAACGAAGGGCCTATTTCAAATTCACGCCTCTATACCAGACAGGTTCTCGCCGAATATTTATCCATCCGCAAAGACCTTGATCAGATCACCCCGGACCTCCTGCGGCTGTTCGCACAGGGAAGTTCTGATATTCTGGCGAGGGTGGCGATAGGGCTTTCAGAAAGCGCCCCCGGGCACCCTGACCTGCCGATCATCTATTCTGTCATTCATGAAATAAAGACGCCTGAAAAAACCACTCCCGGACCGGGAAAGGGACGGAAACCCGTCATCAGCATACCTTATGAAGACGTTTCCCAAGACCTGTTGGATGTAATCCGTCAGAGCCATTATAGCCCGCGCAGTCAGAAGAACCTGATCAACGCCCTGCGCGAAATCTTGGGGGCTGCGCGACGGGCTGGCGTCGAAGAAACCCTGAACCACGACAGCCTGTCGGCACTTCGCGACGAACTTTATGAGAAAGAGGATTCTCCGCAGACGATCGCCATAAAAATCGAACGCTGGAAGGCCTTGAGCCGCTTGTTCGGTCTCCCAGAGAAAACGATGACGACCCTCGATAATGAGCACCGGGCCGCCAGGCTGGAGGCCGATGCAGCGCCGTCCAAAATGCATCTCGCATTTCGGGGAAACCCGGTGTCCCCTCTCGATTATGCGCGCCACGCCCGCGCGGTCTCTGAAGAGGCTTACACCTCGGAGGGAAACCGGCAGACGATACATCGCCTGTTCATCACCGCAGCGGCGCTCTCGCTGCTGTCGTTCCTCCCTGAGCGGATATCGGACATCCTGAAGCTGACGGTGGGCGTGGAGGTGACCCGAGACGCACGCGGCTGGTCATCAAAGTACTTCTCAAACAAGACCGAAGAAGACCGGTCGGTCGAGTATCTGCCTGATCAGCTGACGCCCTATCTGGACGACCTCATCCTGCTCGGGGCGGACCCGGGCCCGCAAGGTCGGAATCTGCTGCATCTCTATCGACATCGGGTTCAGACCGGCTCACCGCTGTTTGCGCGCACGGATCTGCGGCGCGCTTACAGCTCTGTGCGTATCTTTCAACTGGTCAAGAAGCGCTCCGGGCACGGCCCCCACGCCGCCCGAAAATCCATGACAGATTACATGGCCGAAATCGGCGGCACCCCGGAGCAGGTCATGGACCTGTTGGGGCATCGTCGTATTTCAACATCGGAGAAGCACTACTCCGTCTTCGCAGAAACGATCAGAAGGACCCGTACGCTCGGGGAGATCAGAAATGTCCGGGAGGAACTGGCGCGGGACCGGACGTTCCGTCTGCCCAACGGCAAGCTGATCGACTTGAACCGGATCGCCCGGAATCTGGACCGGTCCGTCTAAACTGGCGGGTCCGGCGCCCCCTGGTGCCGCCCCATCAGGATCGCCAGAATGAAGGTGCCCGTCAGTTTCGTCACATCGAAGAAGGCGTCACATATCTCGAAATAGTCACTCTCATCAGTGGTCTGATCCTCGCCATTTATGGCGAAGGAGATCGTCCGCGTATCATCATCCAGATGATAGATGCTCGAGAACAGGGGGCGGAACGAGAGATGCACGAAATCTGAGGTCTTCTCATAGACCGGATCGATCCAGGGCGCCTCCTCGACAAGCTTGGCGCGCAGGAAGACGTCCTGCATCTTCTTCGGCCGCTCCTTGTCGGTTTTTTCCCATGAATCGAGCTGACGGAAGGTCTTCTCCCCCTGAAAGACCTCGCTCAGCTGCTCCTCCGGCCGATCAAGATAGCGGAGACCGTTGATCCGCATGGCCGTGTCGATCTGGGTCCGGAGCAGGATCGCCGCCCCGGGGAAATTGCGGGTCTCGATCATCGTCCGAAATCCGCGTGACTGCGCCATGGTGCGCTGCGCGGCCCCCATGACATACCAGTCCACGAAGAACATCCCGGTCCCAGGCTGAATGATCGGGGCGGCCTTTCGCGGCAGTTCTGCCTCGAGCGCCTCGATTTTGGTGAGCCGGTCAGCTAAGGACGCCATGCCCAACCTTTGAAAAGAGATGCCCAAAAATTCATCAGGGATACCCCGCCGCCGCAAAGATGCGGGACTCCCCCGTTTTGGACCCGGGACCCCAAACGGAAACGCTGATCCGGGCCCGCTGATCAGTAGTCAGGTGAGCCGGATGCAGCTCGACGATCCGAACCCGCAGGGTGATGCCCGCCTCTAGGACCGGACTCAGAAGCATCGACACCTCCTCGTTCAGAACCCCGATCCGAACCGGGCGCGCCTCTCCCCAAAAGGGGAGCCAGCGCGACGGGCGTCGCGCAAAAGCCACAACCGTCCCATCAGCTTGGCGGCGCAATTCGACCGGGCTGTTGGGGGCGAGCCAAGCGGGTGCGCGCTCAACAAAAAGCTCGGTCTTGTAAATCAGCGTCTGCATGAGGAGCACCACTCAATCACGGGGACTGCCCATGACATTCTTGCCCTCTTGAAGATAAGTCACCTCGAACGCCTTCACCGGCCGGAACCGCTGATGCCGGTTCGCCGGGCTGAACCCGTTGTTCAGGTCCGCCCGCTGGAACACGTCGAGCCCCCGGTCGAGCAGGATCTTCCAGCCGGTGTCCGTCACGAGGTGCCGGGCGTGGATAGTGCTGGTCCCGTCGAAGGTCCAGGTGAACTCGACCCCGAGCGGCGCGATCCCGTCCCGGATCTGCTCCAGATAGCCGGCCTGGCGCTCCAGGTCCTCCGGGTCCGGGGCGGTCAGCAGGCTGAACCGGACGTCCTCCCCGTCCGGCTTGCGCAGGGCCACCACCTCCAGGAGCTCCATCAGGTTGCGCATCTGGTGGTAGACCCGGATGTAGGGGTCCGTGAGCGTGATCTTCGCCGCCCCGTCGAGCCAGGGGCCGAAGAGCGTGTCGAAGCTGACCCCCTTCTGGTTCTCCGCGAAGGTGACGTGACCGGTCGCGGGGCCGGACCGGGCGGCCGGGGGCGCGGCGGGCGCCCCAGCGGGCTCCGTACGGCGGGCCTCCGGGGCGGCGGGGGCCGGCGTGGGCGCGCCCGGGTCCGGCGTCTGGCCCGGCTCGATCACCGCCCCCTCCGCCTCCTCGACGTTGCGCCGATGATACCAGCGCGGGTGCTCCCGCTCCTCGAGCGTCTGGACCCGCGTCACCTGTCCCGCCCTGTCGGTGAAGCGGAACTCCACCTCCGGGTAGGTGCTGTCGATCCGCATCAGCTGGTCCTTGACCCGCTTCCTGCCCTCCATCGCGAGGGTCAGCAGCTCCCGGATCTCCGCCTCGGTGGCGCCCCCGCCCGGGAAGAGGAGCTTCATCAGGCCGGAGAAGGTCTTCTGCACCCCGTCCCGGTCCCGGGTCGAGATGGACGGGTCCAGCGTGAACAGGTCCCGGTAGTCCGAGGACCGGTCCTGACCCCGCAGGTGACGCAGCACCTCCGCGAGGTAGTCCACGATGAACCCGTAGCCGGTCGCGAACATCTCGCCCCGGATCACGTCGATCTCCCAGCCGGGCAGGTAGGTGTGCAGCCGGTCGATGAAGGCGCTGTCGTAGTATTTGTCCGGCAGCTCCTCGAACAGGTCCGTGTGCTTGAGCATGTAGGCGACGGAGTGCTTGGTGTTCCCGATGAACGCCATCGACGCCTCCGCGCCCAGCGTCTCCACCCCGCGCGAGAAGGACTTGTTCGCCAGGTAGTTCTTCATGATGTCGACGAGCGCCTTGTCCACCTTCTTCTGGCGGCCGGCGAACTCGTCGAAGGCGATCGTGTCCCAGTAGCCGACGAGCCCGATCTTCCCGCTCGCGTTGCTCACGAAGAGCTTGGGCACCGTCACCTCGCCGCCGGAGATCAGGATCCCGTGCGGGGAGAACTCGGAGAAGATGTGCGACTTGCCGGTCCCCTTGGGGCCGAGCTCGATCAGGTTGTAGTTCCGCTCGACGTAGGGGATCAGCCGCAGGAGCTGCAGGAGCTTGCTGCGCCGGCCGAACGCGTCCGGGTTGAACCCGATCGTCTGGATCAGCAGGTCGATCCACTCCTCAGTGGTGAACTGCGCCCGGGCCGCCAGGTAGGCCTCATAGTCGAAGCTGGACATCTGGATCGGCTTCAGGCCGGAGAGGACCCAGGGGACCGCGTTCGCCTCCTCCTTGTGGTCGTACTCCAGGTCCGCGATCGACCAGACCCCGGAGACGAGCATCTTCTGGTTCTTCTTGACCGTGTCGCTGTCCACCAGGACCTTCTTGATCCCGAGGTTGGCGAAGCTGGCCTCATAGGCGTCCGTCTTCTCGTTCAGCGCGACCGACACCTTGTCGATCACCTTCCAGCGCCCCCTCTCCCGGATGTTCGACCGGATCAGCCCCGCCTCGTTCCGGTGCACGTAGTGCCGGTGCAGGATCTCCTTCACCGTCTCGATCCCGGACCGGATCGTGTCCTCGTCGTTCGTGGCGCAGTACTGGCCGAGCAGGAACTCGAGCACGTAGGAGGGGACGATCGCGTTCCCGCGCACCTCCTTCACCAGGTCCTTGCGGACCACCAGCCCGGTGAAGGTCTCGTTGATCTTGTCGTTCAGCGCGCTCATCACACCCCCCTCACAGGTCGAAATCCCCGCTCACGGACCGTTTCAGCCGGAACGTCTCGGTCCGGTACGGCCGCTCCGGCCCGTCCCCGATCCGGGTCAGGACCAGCCGGACGTCCTTGTCGTTATAGGCCTCCGCCGCCTTCGCGAGGATCAGCCGCACGGTCGTCTCGCGCCGCCGCGGGTCCTCGGAGGTCTCCCCGAACTCCCGCTCCTCCAGATTCGACAGGACCGCCCCGTCCGGCCCGTAGAGGCCGATCCGGAGCCGGATCGGGCGCCGCTTCTCCGTCACCGGCAGGGTCTGGTAGAGCCGGACCGGGTGCTGCCCGGTCGTGATGAGCCGGGACGCGGTCAGGATCGGCTCCACCTCCACCGGCTCCACGTCGCTGGTGCGCCGCTTGTTGATCAGCAGCACCGGGACGACCACCTCCTGTAGCGCCGCGCCCCCGTGCACGAAGCGCGAGCCGGACCCGGACAGGCGCAGCCGCCCGATCGAGCGGGGGATCAGGATCTCCGTCTCCCCCTCGAGCCCGGCCGCCTTTGAGCTGAACCGGGTCAGGCCCGGGGTCTCCTCAAGCCCGGTCCCGAGCACGAAGCGCCGGTCCCGGTGGGTGATCTTCTCGCCCTTCACCTCCGCCGGGCTGTAGTCCCCCTCATGGATCGGCCGGTTCTGGTAGATGAACCCGTGATCCGCGGTGACGATCAGGTTGTTCGCGTTGTTCCCGGCCAGGCGCCGGATCAGCTGCTCCAGGTCCTGGATCGCCCGCTCCGCCGCCTCGAACACCTGCCCCTCACTGGCCGTCTTGTCCCCGGCCGCGTCGATCAGGTTGTGGTAGAGGTAGACCACGTCATGGTCCCGGATGAGCGCGCGGATCTCCTCCTTGTCCATGCGGGCGACCGCCTCGGCCTGGACCGCGGTCGTGGCGCCCGCCTCCTTGCGACGGGCGAGCACCTTCGCCCGGTTCTCCGTCCCGGAAGCAGACTCCCCGTCCACCAGCACCCCGGACCCCTCCGCGGCGATCCGCAAGTCCCGGTTCGGCAGGAGCGCCCCCATCCCGAGCTGGGTGTAGCTGGGCAGGCTGCCGAGCATCGGCTCCAGCCGCGCCTCGAACCGGTCCACCGCCCGGATCCGGCGCAGCAGCTCCTCCCCGATTTCGAACCGGAGCGCGTCGGAGATGATCACGATCACCTTCGCCCCCTTGTTCCGGATCGGGGCGACGTGCTGGTCGTAGAACCGGCGCTGGCCGACCACCTGGTCGATCCTCCAGGTCGGGTCCGCGTCGATCGCCCGCTGCCAGGCGTCGTTGAGCGGCATCAGGAACCCGTTCGAGTAGAGGTTCTCCACCCGCTCCCCGAGCTCCGCCACCAGGTCCCGGTGCAGGGTCCGGCCCGCGTGCAGGACGAACTTCCGGTAGGTCTGGTCGATCTGGAACCAGCCGCCCGCGTAGGCGTCGAACCCGGTCCGCATCGTCATCGGCGGGATCGGCACGTCCGCGACGCGCCGTTGCAGGTCGGAGGCGAACCGGACCGCCTCGTAGAGGTCCGCGTATTCCGCCCACCAGAGGCTTCCGCGCCGCTCGCGCACCGCCTCCTCGACCCGCTCATGCGGCAGGTCCCGGTCCAGCACCCCCCGGATCAGGGCGCGCAGGACCTGCTGGTCGATCGCCTCGAACTGGGCCATCCGGGCCAGCCGGTCAAGCGGGCGGGCGGGCAGGTCCGACCGGATCGCCAGCGCGTCCGCGTACCGGTCCGACAGGGTGACGAAGGCGTCCCGGTGCCGGGTGTCGTGGCGCCAGCGCCCCATCAGGACGAGCGCCTCCTGCGTGAGCGCGGACGGCTCGTCCAGCTCCATCAGGTAGGTCCCCCAGAACAGGGCCTGGGCGAGCCCGGTGACGGAGGGGGCCTTCTCCTCGTAGCCGTAGAGGGCGCGGACCTCCTCCCAGAGGTGCGCCTCGAGGCCGGACCGGGCGATCAGCCCGATCAGCTTCTCCTCGTCCCGCGCGAGCTCCGCGAGCAGCGCCTCCAGCACCGCGTCGAGCGCGGCCGGGGTTCCCGCGCAGACCGCGATCATCTTCATCCGGATCCGGGCCGCGTTATCCGGCTCCTCGATCATCCCCTTGAGCCGGTCCACCCGCGCCTTCGCCTCGAAGAACCTCGCGTGCGCCTCCACGAGGTCCGAGAACCGGGGCGGCAGCCCTAGCTCCATCAGGAGGAGCGCGCCCCGGTCGGCAAGGAACACTCCGTGCCCCATCTCGAGGTCGAGGAGCCAGTTCTCCGGGTCCGGCGGGATCGCCCCGGGCCGGTAGACGAGGAAGTTGTCGCGCGGCGCCTCCCGGATCAGGCGGTGCTTGAGCATGAACTCGTTGTTCGCCACCTCCGTCTTGGTGACGCCCGGGATGGTGATCGCGTCGAACTCCTCGCGGAACCGCGCCTCCGGGTCGTGCCAGAACACGATCCGGTGCTTGCGGAAGCTCCGCTCCAGCCCCGCCTGGATCCGGTCACGCATCCTCGTCCTCCAGCCCCTTGATCGGGCGCAGGACACCCGGGAACTTCGGGTAGTTCCGCTTCACCCCGTCATCCAGGTCGATCCGGATCCGCTCCACCGCCAGCGGGTAGAGGGTGTCGCGCTCCCACTCGGTCACCTCGGCGATCTGCTTGGTGAACCGGTCGATGTCCCGCTTGGCCCGGTTCTTCTCGGCGGCTGTCGCGTCCGGGCTGATCTCGGTCGCCTTGGCGGCACGCAGGGCCGCCTCAAGCCGGTCGCGCAGGCCCCGGACGTAGTCGTTCAGGGTGATGTTCAGCGTGTCCGGCGTGTACCGGTGCATGTAGATCAGCGCCTGGAACGCCCCCTTCGGGCTCGAGACGAGCCAGTAGATCGGGCGCTTCTTGTAGCGCTGGACGTGGTCCGCGTAGAAGTCCTTCGCCAGATAGGTCCGGACCTCCTTGCCGAGCGCGGCCCGCATGAACTCCAGGTTCTCGACCAGCCGGTCCGCCCCGAAGGTGACCGACAGGAACTCGCGGAACCGCTGATAGGCGTCGTCGGCGAACCAGTCCTCCTCGAACAGCGGGATGACGTTGTCCCGGTCCGGGGCGAAGGTCGGGTTCGGGATCCGGTCCAGGTAGGTCTGGGCCGTGTCGCCCTGGTTGGCGAGGATCAGGCCCGGCGCGTCCAGGCTGTAGCGGCCGAACATGCAGCCGATCGCGTAGGAGATCAGCTCCTTCATCGTGTCGGCCAAGAGGCGCGCCTCGCGCTCCTCCTCCGTCCCCTTCACCCCGTAGCGGTAGGCCGGGTTGCAGGTGAGGGTGATCTCCTCGATCGGGACCTCCGGGGTCAGCTCGTCCTGAAGCCCGTAGGCGTCGATGAAGATCCGGTTGTTCTCCTCCTCGAGCCGCTGCATCTCCGCCGTCATGCCGGCCCAGCGGGCGCGGAGACGGGTGTAGGCGGCCTCCAGCGTGCCGGACCGGTGGTCCGGGGAGAGGAGGGGGAGCGTGGTGAAGTCCCAGGAGGTTTCGTAGGCGTCCCAGTCAGATTTACCAATCTCAACTAATCTTGAAACTGCGTGCAAGGGCAACTTGTTACACACCGGAAGTTGTTGGACTGAACCGACTAGAAAGTGAAGCGATGGGTTCAGAAGACCCATGAAGAACAGAGCAACTTTTGAAGCAAGAAATCCGAGTCCAAATTCTTGATCCTCATGATTAATGTATACTGGTCCCTCAACATTAAACGAACGCCCCGGTGGCGAGTATCGTACGCTGAACGACCCACCGCTCGTGTGTGACCACGTTGCAGCCTCGTTCATTTGGATATGCATATTTTTTTGTTGGAACTTTGGGTCAGAGGATGCTTCTGATCCATTAAAGTGCCACTTAATCAAGTAATCCTGATTTCCATACCAGCGCCTAAACTCACCCCCCTTGTTATGAGGAATCCAGCAGCGAGTTGTCGGTGCTTCATCAAAAGACGTTAGGCTTGTGAAAACTTCTCCTGAGCTGACTTCATGCCAAAATCTCAAGTAGCGCTCGTTATCGCTTGTTTGAATACCAGACGCAGCTGCTCCTGTGTCAGCAAGCTTCGGGTATCTTTTGAACGCGTCTTTGACAGACTGACTCGCCCAATAGATAATTGGCTCTCCGGGCAGGCTTGCAAAATCAGAAGTTCCCGCACTGTAGCGCAGCGCAGATGATCGATTTTTTATCGCTTCTATAGCTAGGTTTGACTTTTCCTGTTCACTCTGTCCATCGACCAGCCTGATAAACTCACCCTTCGAGTTTCCAGCGTCATTCTTTAGTACAAACGCAGTTGCGGCCACGACAGCGCCGCCAATTGTATCAAATGCCCGAGTCCCTAGATGCATCATGGAGGATATCGCAACTTTATTAAGAATTGTCTCTCGCAGTCGCTCAAAGGATGACTGGAACATCCAAGATTGCATGGTAATCATGGCAGCGTATCGGGGACTTAATTTTAGGGCGCGCTGCATAAACATCGCGTATATGTCAGATTTTCCCTCTGGATAGGTTTTCTGAGTCCAGCTCTTCAGATCTGCATTCATGTTACTGGAGCCCATATACGGTGGGTTCGCCACGACTACGTGGTACCGAGGCGCCAGCGCCTCCGCCATGCGCAGCACGGTCCCCACCCGGTCCCGGACCCCCTCCAGCAGGATATCCCCCCCGAAATCCTTCGCCCGGAGCGCCTCCAGCACCTCGCCCGGGTTCTTCAGCTTCGGCACGATCAGCGAGCCGAAGTTCTTCGCCTGGCCGAACTGCGCCAGCGTGTCCGCCAGCGCGATGTTCGACCCCTGTCCGATCATCCGGAGGAACTCGCCCAGCCGATCCTGCCCGGTGAACTCCACGTTCTCCAGCACCACGACGTCCGGCCTCACCTCCATCCGCAGGAACCGGCGCCGCCCCAGCTTCGCCGCCGCCTTCATCGCCAGCGCGAAGGCGGCGAGCGCCCCGGCCCGGTCGTCGATCTCGATCCCGGTCAGGTTGTGGGTCAGGATCAGGCCCGGGATCTCGGCGGGCGGGAACCCCTCCTCCTCGTAGATCGCGTAGAGGAGGTCGAAGGCGTAGGTCAGCATGTGGCCGGACCCGCAGGCCGGGTCGCAGATCCGGATCTCCTGCGGCCCCGAGACGCGCAGGAAGTCCGTCTCCGGCTCCTCGGGCGCGATGTAATACTCCATCCGCTCTGCGAGCCGCGATCCGGGCCGGTTCAGGAGCCAGAGCCGCCCGAGCGAGTTCTCGACCAGGTATCGGACGATCCAGTGCGGGGTGAACAGCTGCGTCGCGGCCGGGATGTTCTCGGCGGTGATCTTCTGGTTCTTCTTCAGGCCCGCGAAGACCTGGTCCTTCTTCTCCGAGATGTAGAACTGGTAGAGCCAGCCGATGATCTCGACGTCCTGACAGGCGTCCTCGGTCATCACCTCCCGCATCCGGCTGACCCAGCCGTCGGCGGCCAGAAGCTCGTTCGGCATCAGGAGCTCGGTGTAGTCCGCGATCGCCTCGAACAGGAACGGCATGACCCGGCTCAGGTCGTTGCAGGCGGCGACGAGGAGGAGGCGGTACGCCTCCACCTGCGGCTCGCGCGAGGGGGCGCGGCCCTCGAGCAGGTCGCGGATCCGGGTCGCGACGGGGGCGCGGACGTGGTCCGGGATCGCCCCGGCGGCCGCCTGGTCGAGGATCTCCGGCCGGGTCCGGTCCACCGCCGGGCTCACCACCATCGGGGCAAGGTACCCGTTCACGTCCATGTAGCGCAGCGCGGTGAACCGGTTGAACCAGGTGTAGGCGACCTGCTCGATCACCCCCTGGCGGCCGATCTCCCGGATCCGCCCCTCAAGGGTCCGGATCGCCTCGGGCGCCTCGCGCCGCGCGTCGCTCTCCGGGGCGAGCACCGCGTCCAGCTTGCGGGCCACCTGGCCCATCAGGTCGATACGGGTCCGCTGCGCGAAGGTCTTGAGCCGGTTCGTGTCCATCAGGGGGTGATCCTCTTGCCGTTACGGACCGCGCCCAGCATCGCCGCGCGCATGGTCGTGAGATATTCCTCCACGTCCGCCTCGGAGCTGATCAGGGGCCGGTCGAACCGGACCCCGAGATCGGCGAGGTGGACGATCACCACCGGCTCGGGCCGGGGCGGGGCGTCCCCGCCGTCTCCGCCGGGGCCCGGCTCAGGTGCCGGCCGGGGCTTCGACTGGATCAGCCGGGAGATCAGCTGCGGGTACCGGTCGCGCCGGAACCCGCCCAGGACGGTCCGGATCGACGGGATCAGCCGCTCCTGGGTGATCCGGTCCTCAAGCGCGGTCAGCGCCGACCGGACCTCCCCCTGCGCCGGGGCGCTGGCCTCGGTGAACTCGGGCGAGGCGAGGAGCTGGTCGGAGAGGGCGCGCAGGTCCGCCGTCGCCGCCTCCCGCTCCTTCGCGACGAGGCCCCGGATGTCCGACTTGAGCCGGTCCAGGTCCGTCTTGATCCCCTGGACCTTCGTGCCCCGGTAGACGTCCGCCGCCTCCGCCGCGGTCCGGATCCGGTCGACCAGGGCGGCGTCCACGAAGTCGAGGTTCGCCGCCTCCGCCAGCAGGACCCGGCGCGCCTCGTCCAGGATCTCCCGCTGCGGGCCGTTCAGGAAGGCGTGGACCGGGTCGTAGAGGTCCTCCTTCAGCGAGGCCAGATCATCCCCGGTCTTCCCGGCGAGCTGTGAGACGTACCAGGAGGCGGGCTTGCCGCGCAGCTCCGCGAGGGCGGTCCGGAACGGGGTGAGCGCGGTCACGAACGGGTAGTCCCGGTCCCGGGAGAGGTGCGCCTCGACGGACCGGGCCAGCTCCTCGATCGCCTCCCCGGTCTCCCGGCCCAGCCCCTTCCCGTCGCTCGACGTGGGGGTGCGGCCGAACAGGTCCTGATAGAGCCGGCGCAGCGCCATCACGTCGGAGGCGCCGAACGCGTCCACCGGCTCGAGGTTGAGGTTGGGCCGGACCGTCGCGTTGAGGAGGGCGGCACGCAGCCCGTCCCCCTCGAGCGGGTCCCCGGACACGGACGCCTCCAGCCGCCCGCGGCCGATCAGGGCGCCGATCAGGCAGAGGGTGGCCGCCTCCGGCCAGCCGTAGGGGGGCTTCTCGAACCCCTCGATCAGCCCCTTGGCGGTGCTGCGCAGCGCGTTCTTCCGGTTCGCGGCGATCCGGTTCAGGACCTCCGCCTCCGCCTCCGTGAGCTGCCCGTCATCGGTCATCTCGAGGTGCCGGTCGAGGTCCGCCTCCTTATAGGCGACCCCGCGCAGCATCCCGAGCGAGGTGAAGACCCGGTCCACCAGGGTCTGGAACCCGGCCTCGATCCGCGCCCTCGGGTCGGAGGCGCGCAGGTCCAGCTTCTCCCCCCGCACCAGCAGGTCCGCCCCGGAGATCCGGTCCCGAAGCGCGGCGAGCAGGCGCCGGCGGCGGGCGTCGTTGTTCGCCCCCTTGGCGCGCAGGATCCCGGTCACCCCCTCACGGTGCTCGGTCGAGGTCTCCCGGGTCAGGTACCGCTTCGTTTTCAGGTAGGCGGCCAGCTCGTCCACGAGCCAGCTCTCCTCGCGCAGGACGATCAGGAGCTCGTTGTTGGTGATGGACCGGGTCGCGAGGGTCGACTCCCCCCGCTCCGACGGGGCCATGTAGGGGGTGATCAGGTTGATCGCGAGCGGGTGCTCCCGCCCGATCAGGGCGTGGTGGATCCGCTGTGTGAACGGGAAGGTCTGCCCGGACCCCTCATGCGTGATCGCCTTGCGCCCGCCCAGGATCTCCCCGAACAGCATCTCGCTCAGCTCCCGGGTCACGTCCGACGCGTCGAGCCCGATCGCCTTGATCTTCTGCTCGATGTCCTTCTCCTCGTCGGTGAGGAACTCGTAGAGGTCCCCGTTCCGCTGGACGTAGGACTCCTGCTCGAGGAGGGCGAGCGCCGCCTCCACCTCCCGCTTGTGCCGGGTCGGGTCCAGGTCCAGCCGGTCCCGCATCAGGATCCCGACGTTCCGGGCGGTCGGCTTGAACTCGTCCACGTATTTGACCAGGAAGAGCGCCTTCAGGACCCGCACCGCGAACGGGCTCTGCTCCCCGATCTGGCGCTCCGCGCTCAGGATCGCGTGCTGAGCGGACGCCTTCAGGACGGACCGGACCCCCTCGAACATCCGGTCGAACGTGGCGAGCGCGCCGAGCGGCTCCCCCATCATCGCCCGGCCCACCTCCTGGAACGCGCCCAGCATGGACCGCTCCCCGGTGGAGGTGTGACGCCCCTCGAACGCGTTCTGGTCCGACAGGGTCCGGATCGCCTTCTGGAACAGCTCGTACTGGTAGGGGTGGAACGGGTAGGACCGGATGAAGTGGTCCCGGTCCCGGAACCCGCGCATCGTCTGGGTCCCGTCCCCGAACTCGAACAGGGTCCGCAGGTTCTCCGCGTGATCGTCGTAGAGGAGGCCGAGGTCGGTCATGACCCCGGGCTTCTTCAGGAGGAGCCGCTCCTGGATCACCTCCGCCACGTCCGCCGCGTTGAGCGGCAGCTTCACGTCGAACCGGCCCATGATCTTCGAGAAGTCGTTCCCGTTGGACCGGTTCATCTCCCCGATGATCGTGTCCATCTCCTGCTGGGCGGTCACCACGATCCAGGCCCGGCCCCGGCAGCGGGTATTGAGGCTCTCCGCGATCGTCTGGAGGTTCGTCATCAGCCGGACGTTGTCGGCGATGTACTGGCCCACCTCGTCGACGAAGAAGTTCAGCCGGAACCCGGGGGCGGCCTTCTCCTGGCGCGCGATGTAGGCGCTGACCCGGTCCGCGAAATCCGCGATCGAGAGGGTCCGGTCCTCCCGGTACTCCTTGAGGATGTTGCCGGACGGGACCGGGTTCCCGGTCGCCTCCGTGAACGCGTCGGTGATCGCGCGCCCGGCCATGTTTGCGGAGCGCCGCCCGACCTCCCAGGTCTTCCCGCTGATCCGCTCGAAGGCGGCCCGAAACGCGGGGAGGTGCCCGTCCTCGTCGAGGTGGCGCTCGAAGTCCGCCACGTGCGGCATCTGGCCGTAATACCCCTGCATGTCGTCGAAGACGCGCACGAAGACGGAGAGGAGCGCGTCGGCCTGGTCCTTGGCGACCGCGTTCGCCTGCTGGTCGATGTTGAACAGGACGGACCGGGACGGGATCCGGGCCGCCTTGCGAAGCGCCTCGAGGAGGAACAGGTCCTCTCGGAACTTCTCCTCGAAGAAGGAGAGCGGGGTGCGCCCGCCCGTCTCCCGGTTCTCGAGAAGGAGCGCGAGCATCTTCAGAAGGTGCGACTTCCCGGACCCGAAGAAGCCGGAGATCCAGACCCCGTTCCCGCTCTTCCCCTCGTTATAGGCGTCCAGGAAGGTCTGGAGCCGTTTGGCCACCTCCCGGGTGACCACGTACTCCTCCAGCTCGACGGTCAGGCTCTCCGTGTCATCCGCCTTGATGACCCCGTCGATGTGGCGATTGATGTCCTTGAGGAAGATGTCCTTCAGGGGAACGGTCATGTGGCCTCCCTCATGTGCAGCAGGTTATGGGCGCGGTAATAGTGGTCCTCCTCGAGCCGGCAGAGGACCTGGAGCGAGGACCCGTTTGCGAAGCCGTGGGCGTAGCGGCCCGGGAAGAAGATGATCGTCGGGGCGTCCTTCAGGACGCTCTGGAGGTTGTTCAGGATCAGGTGGGACCGGATCACCGGGAACACCTCGCCGACCCCGGTCAGGAACAGGACCCGGAAGGGGCGCTCCGCGGTCCGTTCCCGGATGCGCGGGATCAGCACCTCGCGCAGGTTCAGGGTGCTCTGGAGCTCCTCGAGCAGGACGGACTTCGGCTCGGCCCGCTCGAAGGCGGCCAGCTCCTCCCAGTCCACCTGCTCGCGCAGGAGCCCGATCATCAGGTCGTAGAGGTTGATCTCGAGGACCGGCACCCCGTCCCCCTCCAGCTCCCCGATCAGGAGGCGGCACTCCTCCTCCATCCGGACCTGGTCCTCCGGGGCGAAGGGGCAGAGGTAGAACGGGATCTCGTTCCCGGGCCCGGTGGTGCGCAGCACGCGCGGGCTGGTGATCAGGCGGCGCAGATGCGCGCGCAGCTCCGGCCCCACCCGGGCCATCGCCCCCTGGTCCACAACGAAGCTCAGGTCCATCTCAGCCCCCTCCCGGGATCAGGTCGAGCCCGGACCCGGGGTCCGAGGCGAAGAGGTCCCGCAACGCCCCGCTCAGGCGGGGCGCGCTGACCCGGTTCTCCGCGTCGATCAGCTCCGCCTCCCGCAGCATCCGGAACGCCCCGCTGCGCAGGCGAGCGCGGGTGCTGGGCTCAAGTCGGGCGATCTCCTCCGCATGCACCCCTTTTGCGTCGAGGAGGGCGTCAAAATCGGTCACCCTGATCTCCGGCTGGAAGGTCCGGAGCCGCTCATCGAGCACCTCGCGGGCGAACTCGGCGAGGATCCGGTACTTCCGGCAGGCGGCCACCCACATGAGGGCGCGCGCGTCCGTCATCCCGGCGGAGGCGAGGAGGGCGATCTCCGGGTCGGTCAGCCGGGTAAGCCGGCCCACCACCTCGTTGCGGATCCGCTTGACGGAGCTCGCCCCGCCGCGGGCCACGAAGACCCCGGCCGGGACCGCGTGGCGGACCTCGTCCCAGGGGGAGCCCGCCGCGCGCAGCTTCGCGAGCGCGATCCCCTCGAAGAGGAACAGGCCGCCGACGGTGAAGGAGAGGGTGTAGGGGGGAGGGGTCACTCGTACAGCTCTCTCATCAGCGCGTTTCTTCTATTTTTTTCAAAAGGTTGAAGCCTCGCTTGAAGGCCTCAACCTGTGTAAGCCCCCGAGCCGCGCACCACACTTTGAAATCGCGACGTTCCCGTTCTGTGATTTTGAAGTTGAGGGCTACAAGCTCATCGAGCTCATCATCGTCCTCCTGGTTCTTCTCAGCCATTTTCAGGTCTCCCCATCGGTATCACCATCTTCGTAGGCGGATTTCTTTATTTCAAGGTAACCGCATGCTGGGGTTCTGTCACCTGTGAAGCGTGGGTTTTCCACATTTCTGTGGGGGTCTTGTGGCGCGGTACTGCTCTCTCTTCGTTAACCCGACTTATCCACAGACCCCTGACCTTCCCCGGTCAGTTAAAATAATTGTTATATAAGTTAGGCCGAATCAGTTTCGATGATTATTATAATCATATCAGTGCGTTACTTATCTCTCCCTTTGTGTGATGCACCGCGATTCGGTGTTTGATGCACCGCGATTCTGGTGTGTGATGCACCGTCCCAGCCCACGTTTTCTCATCTAGGAAGTGTGTGATGCACCGTGGGGCTTCCGGCTCCAACGGTGCGCATGGCGCAGTGTGTGATGCACCGTGTCATAAGAGGAGCCTTCGCCACTCCATCCGGACCAGGGGGCCGTTCGCTCCAACCTCTTCTGATAGTGAGTACGTGGGGAGAGCATCACGCTTGATCGCAGCTCTCAGATCACGGGCGAACTGTCCGTATGGCGCTGGTGACCCACTCCGCTTGTGTAGGTCCTTGAACGTAAACACCCATCCGTCCCTGTTATCGATGCCGTTCCCCGCATGCCTTCGGGCTAGTCTGTAAAGGAACCGGTCCAGACCCCGGGTCAGCTCGAAGTACAGTGGTGAGATCGCCAGCACCTCCCTGCCCTCTACTACCGCTCGGTGTATCCAGCGCGGAAGCGTCATCTGGGCCCCGAGCGGGCGGCCTTGATCGTCCTCTTCCAAGGTATAATCGGCCAAGAGGTTGAAGACCTCGTTTCGATCCTTGTCGCGCCGGCGCAGCGTGGTCTCGATACGTGTTCCCTGGAGCCGTTTGATCGCGGCCTTGAACTGCTTGTAGTTTTTTCCACCAGTGGAGTGACCGATCGACTTCATGAGGTCATATGGGCGGAACGTGATGGTTGGTCCCGGCTTCTGTCCGCGCTCCACCCCAGCGTTGATCTGTGAGATCGCCCAGAGGATGATGTCAAAGTCATAGATCGTAGCGATCCCGCCGGTTTCCTCGGAGGCCGTTATAAGCACGCTCTGGCCCGAAGGCCCTTCCCATTCAAGCCTTTTAGGGCTTCGCTTCGCGAGGCTGACCATCGGAGCTGACATCATCTCACGATCATCCCGGAGCGGAACATCCCCGATGATCGCAACGAAGAGATCCAGCTGCTCCTTCGGGGTGCTCATGAGCTCTGCTCGAATTTGTCCATCAGGATTTTCAGCATATCAGCATAGGTCCGCCTGTCTTCCTTACAGAGCGCCTGGAACCTTTTGATCGTGCTCAACGGACCCTTAATGCTGATCTGTCCGTCCATCAGGGGCTCCCGGCTGGGCCAGCGATCCACGCGATGACTGACCGGTCCAGTATCGACGTCAGCCTCCCTGTTGACAGGCGCCGGACCGGATGGCTCAAATTTCTGAAGACGTCTGAGATCAAGAGGCTTGGGCATCGTAGTTTCCTTCAAGAATTTCAATCACCTCCGCAGCGAACGCTTCGGCGTTCAGGATGGCTTTATCTATCCCGGAGACGTCCTCCGGGTTGAGCTGTCGGAGGCCGCCGCCGGCATTGTGAAGGGAGGAGAAGGCTGTCCTGCGGTGCAGTTCGGTCTTGAAGATCCGGCCGGCTTTATGAAGCTCGGTGCTGATGTGTTTTTCCAGCTTACTCTTCACGGCCGCGGCTGTCCGGGCCAGCAGGATCGCCGCAGGGATCTCTCTACGACGCGCCCTGCCCTCCATCTTGATTTCGGCCAGCGTGTCGATCGCCGCATCGGCGTCCTGCTGCTCCTCCCCCGACGGGATGATGACCAGGTCAGATTCAGCGATCGCGAAGGAAGTGAGCCTACTCGCGGAACCCTCTAGGTCGATCAGAACGAAGGCCGCGCGACTTTTCGCGTCATCGATCTCCGTTTGGATAGTGCGCTCTCCCCCGCTCGCGACAACATGAAGATTTGGGGGCAACGGGCTCAAGGTAGACCAGCGGAGCAGCCGCTGAGCCGGATCGGCGTCGATCATGATCACGCTCGCCCCCTCGGCGAGCTCAGTTCCAAGCACGATCGCGGATGTCGTTTTTCCCGCCCCGCCCTTGGACGATGCGAATGAAATGACAGGCATGGCGCCCCTCCTTTTTTGGAAGTTTATCATGAATTAGGTACCTCCACAATGGTACGGCCTGCCTACCCTACCCTACGCTACCTTATGGTACCCTAGAGTAGAGTTGGGGCTAGCTTGCTATTAGTAGGTCGACAGCCGAGGCCCGGACCCGCTGGGCTAGGGGGTCGTGAAAAACCCCCAGCAGCCGCCCACCGCTTTCGCCTGTCACCCACCCATCCCCCCACCTCCACCCTTCGAAGAAAACCCAATCCACGAGGTGGTCGCGCACGAACGGGTCAGTGTGTTCGGCGTATATGGTGTGGATCTGGGCCCTGATCGTGTCCGGGATGTCGGTGACTGCTCGGTCCACCTGCGCCGAAAACGCCTCTTCACCGGGTGGTGGGGCTTCCTCCGGGGCCTTGCGCCACAGGACCACTGTGGCCGCATCTGTCCAGGTCCCGCCGGACGCGAGCCCCATGAGGTTCAGAAGGGCCTTCGTTTCCGGGTCCGCTGTGCTCGGACCGGTCTCGTCTGTCGGCTTGGACCGGGGGTGCCTGAGCTTGAGTCGGCCTGACTGCACCGCAACGGAGAGCGCGACACACGCCAGGTCGTCCCATCGCGGCAGCACCGAGGGCGCAACCGGCGTGGGGCGGAGGTGGGCGCCGCGCGCCGTCTCGGTCGCATACCCGAGCGCCTCGAGGGCCTCGCAGGACATCTGCCAGGCGGAGATATGGCTGTGATCGAGCTCCCCGGAGGCGCCGGGCGTATGGGCGATCAGATATGCGGCGACAGCCGTCGCCTGGTCTGCGGTCAGCATGTGCGTCTCCCCTGTTTCCCCGATCTCGACGAGCTCGTTTCCAGTCTGATTTAACACTATTACCAATAGTGTTAACACATCGATCGCCATTCCGGCGCATGAGCCGCCGGATCGGCAGGGCAGGGGCCCCATCGGGGATTCCCTGTTTAACAGTATTCAGGTATTCTGTTCATTATGTCCGAAATGCGCCTCCACGACCCCTCCGGAAACCGGCTCTATCTCAACGGTGAGGAACGCGCGAACTTCCTCGCCGCGGCCCGGCGCCAGCCTGCCCGGGACCGGACCTTGTGTGAGGTCCTGCACTGGACCGGGTGCCGCCCCTCGGAGGCCTTGGAGATCACCCCGTCTCGGGTCGACCTCTCCGGCGGCACCATCGCGATCCGCTCCCTCAAGAAACGCAAAGACGCGTCGGGTCAGCAGAAGGTCGTGTTCCGCTCCGTCCCGGTTCCCGGGGAGTTCCTCGACACGTTGAACACAGCGCATGGTGTTCGCGAAGCGCAGAAGTCACGCAAGAAGGCCGCCACCCCGATCTGGGATATCTCCCGCGTCCGGACCTGGCAGATCGTCACGCGCGTGATGGAGGAGGCGGGGATCCCGGATGGGCCCCACAGATCCCCGAAGGGCCTCAGGCATGCGTTCGGCGTTCATGCGGTCGTCCAGGGCGTCCCCTTGCACATGCTCCAGCGCTGGCTCGGCCACGCGCAACTGAGCACCACCGCGCTCTATGCGGAGGCCGTCGGGAAGGAAGAACAGCATATCGCCGCCCGGATGTGGGGGTAGGGATGGACCTGACCCGGACCGACGCCTCGCAGAACGTGAACCGGTTCTACCGGATGGAGATCGCGCCCGGTCTCTTCGGAGACTGGGCCCTGGTCCGGGAGTGGGGCCGGATCGGCCAGCCCGGGCAGGTCCGGGTCGACTGGTACGAGACCGAGGCTGCCGCGAAGGACGCCCGGTTCGACATCCTCATGAAGAAGGCGAAGCGGGGCTACGAGTAGCCGGGGGCCGGACGGCTCGGGTCCGGGTTCTGGCTGCGTTGATCTGTGCTCTCCTGAATTTATCCTTCATTCATTCAGGAACGGGTATTTCGAGAAGTATGGTTGTATTACAGTATCTTGAGAGATGTGATTGTTTCACGGACCTTGTATGGCTGCCGGAACCGCGCTACATGAATAAATAATGAATATATGAGTTAGCCCCATGCATGCCATCCTCGAGATCCGCAATCTGACCCCGCAGGAACGCGCCGTCATGGACGCTCTGCTGCGCAGCCCGGACCCTGTCAGCCAGCGCGAGCTGATGTCCCGCATGCGCGACGCCCCCAGTCAGGCGACGATGTCCCGCGTGATGTCCGGGCTGATTAGCAGGGGCCTTCTCCTCAAGGAGGGAGAGACCCGGGGTGCCCGGTTCTCGCTCACGCAGGACGCGCGACGCGTGGCGACGGATCCCAGGCGGCGCACTCCGATCCCCTACGACCCCGACCGGATCGGCGGCTATGTGCCGAACCAGACACGTTGGCTCCCTGAGGAGGCAGCCGCCCGGATGCGGGACGCCGTGGAACAGGCCGGGGGACAGCGACTTGATGCCTCCACATACAGCAGGGCGATCGCGGAGAGATTTCTGATCGACCTATCGTGGGCGTCCTCGAACCTAGAGGGGAACACCTATGATCATCTCTCGACGGAGATGCTGATCAAGTACGGCGAAAGCGCCTCCGGCCGGGACCGGTTGGAGACGGCGATGATCCTCAACCACAAGGCGGCGATCTCCCTGATGATGGAGGGGCTCGACGGCGCGTTCCCGGACGCCGGGTCCGTTCAGCGCCGTCACGTCCTCATGATGCGGGATCTGCTGGATCCGGCCGACCTCGGCAGCGTCCGCAGGGGCGCGGTGCAGATCTCTGCGACCAGCTACCGCCCCTCCTCCGACTATGTTCTGCTCACGGCCGGCCTCAGCGACCTTCTGGCCAAGGCCGGTCAGGTCGAGGACCCGTTCGAGGCGTCGTTCCTCCTGCTCGCGGGCCTCTCCTACCTGCAAGCCTTCGGGGACGGGAACAAGCGGATGGGTCGGCTCCTCTCGAACGAGCCGCTGCTCCGGGCGGGCCTGCCTCCGCTCTCCTTCATCGGGATCGACAAGACCCCCTACATCCTCGGGCTGATCGAGTTCTATGAGGTCGGCTCGACCGGTCTTCTCGGGCAGGCGATCGCCGGGTCCTACGAGATGACGGCGCCGGACTACATCCAGGCGGTGACCGTCCAGCGGGTCCCGCATGGGTTGGAGCTGCGTGAACGCGGTCGTATCGCGGAGGCGTTAGGCCGGCTGTTTCGCAACAGGACACCGGACGCGGGGATCCCAGGCCTGGTCGATGAGGTTTTCGGGGACCTGAACGAGGCGGACCGGGGCAAGATGGCCGAGATCCTCACCGATACGGCGGATCGGGCCTCTCCCGCCTCCGCCTTCCTGTACGGGGTCACGGAGGTGGATATCCGAGAGAGGAACGCTGCCAACCGAGGCGCGTGATTGATGACGCCTGCGTGTCTGCAAACCTACCTGGTTTCGTCGTGGGCTTCTGTCCCGGCCAACCTGTTGAAATCCGGCATGTGAGCTTCACCGGTAAATGGCGGGTTTTCTTGATCGTTATGTGGCGGCGGGCTGACGCTGGAGGGTTCTGTAGACGGTCGGTCGTGAGACTGAGAAGACCTCGGCAAGGTCGCTGACGGAATAGTCGCCGGTGTCATACATGCGGCGGAGTTCTCGGGACTGACGGTCGGAGAGTTTGGGCTGCTTGCCGCGCAACTTCCCCTTGGCGCGGGCCACGGCCATCCCTTCTCGGGTGCGCATGCGGATCAGGTCCGACTCGAATTCCGCGAAGGTGGCGAGGATGTTGAAGAACATCTTCCCCATGGGGTCGGCCGGATCATAGACCGACGCGCCGAGCGCCAGATTGACGCCCCGCGCCTGCAACTGGTCTGCGATGTCGCGGGCATCGGGAACGGAGCGCGCCAGCCGGTCCAGCTTCGGCACGACAAGCGTGTCCCCTTCGCGCACGGCGGCGAGGGCTTGATCCAAGCCTGGGCGGGCCCGGTTCGTGCCGGTCAGCCCGTGGTCAGTATAGATCCGATCCGGGGAGACACCGAGATTTTCGAGCGCCTGCTTCTGCGCCGACAGGTCCTGCCGGTCGGTCGAGCAGCGCGCGTATCCGATTTTTGTGGAAGCCATGGCATGATTGTACGGATAAGGGGCCTCTTTTGCAAATTTAATCGTACCAGTTTTATGATACAGTCAAGGTGCTGATTTTCATGGGAAGCGACCCGCCGTGTCAAACTGTCCGCTGATCGATCCTCTTACGGACAGCCTCGCCGGCCTGACCGAGGCCGAGCGCAGCGACGCGATGCGCCGGTTCGAGGCGATCCGCCCTCATGTTCTGCACGGCGTCTCCCTCACCGAGCTGGCACGGAACACCGGGCTTCCTTTGCGCAGCCTACAGAGGTGGGCGACACGTTACCGGACAGGCGGTATCTCACGTCTTGCACGCTGTCGACGTTCGGATACCGGGAAACGCCGTCTGGCTTCGGACCTCGTAGCGGTGATTGAGGGCCTTGCCCTCGGCAAGCCGCGCCTTTCCGTGGCGGCTATTCATCGGCGCGTCTCGGTGATGGCCGCTGCGCAGGCGTGGCCGGTGCCTTCCTATTCCACTGTTTATGAGATCACGCGCGCGCTTGACCCGGCTCTCATCACGCTCGCCCATGACGGACCAGCGGCGTACCGGGACCGCTTCGAACTAATCCACCGTCACCACGCCGAGCGGCCGAACGCCATCTGGCAGGCCGATCATACTCAGCTCGACATCCTCGTGCTGGATGCCGACGGCGCGCCAGCACGGCCCTGGCTGACGCTCGTGGTCGATGATCGTTCCCGCGCCATCGCCGGATACTGCGTCTTCCTGGGTGCCCCCACCGCCCTACAGACCTCGCTTGCGCTGAGGCAAGCGATCTGGCGCAAGACCGATCCCGCCTGGCCCGTCTGTGGCGTACCCGATATCCTCCATGTTGATCATGGCAGCGACTTCACCAGCCGACATCTCGAACAGGTCGCTGCCGACCTCAGGATCGAGGTCGTCTTCTCCGGGGTCGGTCGCCCGCAGGGGCGCGGCAAGATCGAACGCCTGTTCGGGACGCTCAACACGGAACTCTTGCCGGAGCTGCCGGGATATCTCGTGGAGGGACGGCCGGCCAGCGCGACTGTCCTGTCGCTCTCCCAACTGGATGCCGCTGTCGGCGCCTACATCATCCACACTTATAATCTACGCGTTCACAGCGAGATCGGTGCCACCCCCAGAGACGCCTGGATTGCCGACGGCTGGATGCCGCGGATGCCCGACAGCCTCGAGGCGCTTGATCTCCTGCTGGTATCCGTCGCCGCCTCCCGGCGTGTTCGTCGCGACGGCATCCATTTCCAGGGCCTGCGCTACATGGACCCCACGCTCGCCGTCTATGTTGGGGAGGCCGTCACCATCCGTTACGACCCTCGCGACATAACTGAGATCCGCGTGTTCCATCGCGACCGGTTCCTCTGCCGGGCGATCAGCCCGGAACATGCGGATCGCACCATTTCTCTCAAGGACATCGAGCAGGCCCGCACGGCGCGTCGTCGCGCGCTCCGGGCCGATATTGCCACCAGGACGGCCAAGGTGGCGGCGTTCCTCCCGCAGCCGCAGCCTGCACAACAGACGCGCGGGAAGGCGCCGGTCCGCACGAAGCCGAAGCTCTCGCTCTACAAGGAGGATCGCCGCCCATGACCGTCGGGCGCCGCAGCACGGGCGCATTCATCGCAACCCGCGAACACAGACGGTTCGTCGAGTTCGCCGACGCCGTCCGCCGCCAGAGCACCATCGGGCTCTGCCACGGGCCGGCCGGCGTGGGGAAAACCCTGTCGGCCCGACGCTACGCCAACTGGGACCTTGCCGAGCCCCTTCTTACCGTGTGGGGGCCGCGAGAATCTTCCGACGAAAAGATCTACGCTGCGCTCGCCCGGTCGCGCACGCTCTTTTACACCCCTGCCGTCGCGGGTTCATTGACCGCGTTGCGCCAAGACCTCGTACCACTGATCAGCCGCGTCAACGCCTGCATCGACCAAGGCCTCGCGAGTCCAGGAACTCAGGCTGCCACATCACCCTTCGGTCGCATCGAGCTCGTCATCATCGACGAGGCGGAGCGCCTGACCAACACCGCGCTCGAATATCTCCGCGATCGGTTCGACCGCAGCGATATCGGCCTGATCCTGATCGGTATGCCCGGAATCGAGAAGCGCATGGGCCACTATCCGCAGCTCTACAGCCGTGTCGGGTTTTCGCATCGGTATCCACCACTCTCGCAGGAGGAGCTCCGCTTCGTGCTGACCCGCCACTGGAAGCGGCTCGGATCCGAGCTCGATCTGGACGACTTCACCGACAGTCAGGCGGCCGCCGCGATCGCGCGGCTGACGGGCGGCAACTTCCGCCTGCTCCAACGCCTTGTCGCTCAAATGGACCGTGTCCTGCGCATCAACGAGCTGACCACGATCACCGAAGACGTTGTCGAGGCCGCCGCCGGTGCCCTCGTTATCGGCCACGCCACATAGCGATCAAGAAACCCCGCCACTTACCGGTCAAGGTCACACCGGCAGGGCAGGGCGGTCCGGTCAAAAACGACCGTTTTTGATCTGGATCTCTCTTAAGGGGATTCAGCCTGGGACAGGTGACGGTCTAGTACGAAGTCAACGAAGGTGCTGGCCGCTCCGATAGCCAGCCGTGCATGGCGTGGCTGTAATCCCTTGAAGTCGCGACCCCGCCCATGCCCCTTCCCGTAGGCGTTACGCAGGGGGGCGAGGGAGTGTGCGATGTTTCCCAAGCTGGTCAGGATACCCCTGATCTCATTGGCGCCCTTAACATTATCGTCGATCCCGTCCGGCATGATCTTGATCTCCTTGCGCAGGAGTTTCAGTAGGTCGGGAATCTCGGCCCTCTCTGAATACGTCACCTTTCGGTCGTCCAAGATAAGCTTACAGCAGCTTTCCACGATTTCCTTCGCTAGCGCGATCGCCTCTCCGGGTTCACTATCGCCGATACGTTCGAGACGTCGCAGGTCTTCATAGAGCGTGTCCGAGTTGAGGGTCGCAGCCACGGCCTTGATGCGCTGAACTGATCTCCCCAAGGCATGAACCTTGCGCTGAGGAACATAGGCTGGTCGACCATCGATGATGGCATCCTCAACGAGTTCCCACCCGTCCGCACGCAGATGACCGTTGAAGGCCCGAGCGAGCGCATCTTGTTCTGCATCGTCTTTCCGAACGATGGGGTGGAGAACCTCGCAGATGAACTTCAAGAACATATCTTGATCAGCGGCATATAAACGGAAACGCGGATCGCTGTAGATCCAGTCTTTCGACCAGTCAAAGTTGTTGACGCAGTGCTGCCAGATATCCTGTTCAGCGTTTTGATACCGGCTGTCGCAAGATGGCAGGGAAGTCAGATCAAATACGCGACTGAGGAAGGCGACCTCATCCAGCGCTCCGTACCAGACGGTATCTCTGGCCCTCATCTCATCGAGAATGGCCGCACGCGTCCGCTCGCCCAACTTACCGTCTGGCAGTCGCCGCCCTGGTGGCGGCGCACGCATCGGAGAGATTTCCGCTCTCACCCAGTATCCGTTATCCTTGCCCGTGACGAGCTCTAGGTTCTTGGAGATGATTTCCGCGATCCCATCCCGACGATCTTCGATCGATACAAAAACGCTGACCGGTACACGAAGGAAGACAGTCCAGAGCTCAGTTCCACCGTTCCAATTATCATGACCGACCTCTGCGATCTCGATATCCGCTTGGCTCAGGGCGCGAAGAGCATCGCTCTCGCCTTTCTGCCTGAGCAACTCCGCCACAGTGGGTAGGCTACCCTCGATTTCACGTCTGATGCTTAAATATCTCATCCCTGATCGAATTCCTGCTCGAAACTGAGAGAACCCCAAGTGGGGTCAGTGGAGGTCCTAGAAAAGAACGCCCCGGCGCCGAAGCGCCGGGGACGAAACTGAGTGGCACCCGAAGCCCAGAGATCCACATAACTCAAGAGCCAGGGGTGCCACTCTGTGAGGTGCTGGAACCGTCCGGCACCCCATCTTCATCCCTACGCACACGCCGGACCTGATAGTCCGCGTCTGATTTGGCCAGCTCCGTGAGCTTCTCCACCAGAGGCGTCGGATCGAGATATGTTCGATCACCCTGCTTGACCCGCATGAGGAGACCGAGTTCCTCAAGTTGGTTTGTTGATCTCTGAACCGTTCGTGGGGTGATCCCCATTCGCTTGGAAATGGTCGTTGAACGAGGGAAGGGCTTCTTTGAAGGGTACCACCAGTGCATCAGCACGTTCAGCAGGACGACCAAGTCGGTGGGGGACAACCCGAGCGCAGCTTGGTTCTTCAAGAGAAGATCAGGTACCGCCTGAAAACCGGCTATGCTGGCCTCCCCGTACTTCGCATACACAGCGGACCCCAAGGTGAGGTCCGGTCCGCGCTGCGAAGATGTCGGTGCGTTCTCCATAATCCGCAAAATACATAATTTTTTGTTGATTACAAGATATCTGTTTTTATGACGACCTGTGTGTCGTTTTTTATGCGTCATCTGCGTCGCCGTAGGTTATCGGAACCTCTCCAAGACCTCTTGAATGGAAGGTTCCCTTGCGCTTTCTATAGGGTATCCGCCCTGCCGAAGTAGGTCTCTCCGCTGATCCTGGGGATGTACCGAACGGTGGGGCTTTTTTGTTTCAAGAGGTTCGGATGCGCATCCGCAGAGTTTCCGTTCTCATCGACGGAGGGTTCTTCTACAAGCGCATCAAAGCCTGGCCTGGAGTGGATAGGACCGATCCAGCCAAGGTCGCGGACGCGGCCCGCTACATGTGTAAGCGTCACGTCCAGAAGCTGATCGGGGAACAGAAAGACCAACAGGACAGCCGCTGGCTCGACCACGTCTATCGCCTGTTCTACTACGACGCGCACCCTTATGAGGGGACGCCTCATCATCCGTTTATGAACCGGCAGGTCAAGTTTGCTGAAACCGAAGAGGCTCGGTTTCGCCGAGAGTTGTTCGACCACCTACGGAAAAAACGGAAATTCGCGCTGCGACTGGGGTCAGTGATCGCCGAGAAGAAGTCCTGGCAGCCCTATGATCGTTACATGAAGGATCTTCTGAAGATCTGGCATCACGCAGAGTACCTGCGCGGTGTCCTCGAAGACCCAAGCCAGATGGACCAAGCGAAGTCCGCCGCCGCGCTAAAGGCCCTGGAGGCGTGGACTGGCCTTCCTGAGGATGGGATCGCCTACCCCTTGCGTCAAAAGGGGGTGGATATGCGTATTGGCCTCGACATCAGCACCATGACGTTGAAACGACAGGTCGACACAATCGTACTTGTGACCGGCGACAGTGATTTCGTCCCTGCCGCGAAAATGGCGCGGAGAGAGGGTGTTGAGTTTATCCTCGACCCGATGTGGCAGAGCGTTAGCCCCGATCTCAATGAGCACGTAGACGGGATCACATCAGGCCTTGATAAACCGACCCAGAACGGCGGGTTGGATATGCCCGCCGACCCGAACTAGGGAAATCATGTCGAAGGCCAGGTTCGAGATCGCGTTCGAGGGGGACCCGTTTGACAACGGGGAGATCGACGTACGCGACCTCGCGCCGACCCTGCTCGCCTTCGGGACCCTGATCCAGTCCGCAAATCGCGCCCTGAACGGTGATCGGGCGGATGCCCGGCTGAGCGTCTCCTCGACTGAACGAGGCTCTTTCGTGGCGGCCCTTGTTACGGATGTGAGCTGGCTGACGGATATGCTTGACGCCGTCACCGCGAACCCGGACCGGGTCGTCGCAGCTGACCAGCTGATGGACCTCCTGATCAAAGGGGGGACGATCGTCGGTGGAGGAGCCGCCGGGGCCGTTGGCCTTTTCGCGGCTGTGAAGAAGCTCCGGGGGCGACGGCCGGAGAAGGTCGAACCCATCGGAGACGGAACGACCCGCATCACGGTGGGTGATACCACCCTGATCGTCGTGAACCCGGTCGTGAACCTTTTGAAGGACCTGCCCACACGTGAGGCCCTCGAGGAGATCGGCACGCGCGCCTCGAAGGTTGAGGGGCTTCGGAGCCTGCGGATAGGAGCGGAGAGCGAGGGGACCGAACCGGTCCGGCTCGAACGGTCGGACCTCCCCTCCCTGCGCGTCCCTCCGGAGCCGGACGAGCCGGACACGCAAGTCAGCCACCGCGAGGCCTGGCTCCGGATCGTGTCGGTCCACTTCCGGGACGGGTACAAGTGGCGCTTCAGCGATGGGGGCGAGCGTCCCTTTACGGCCGAGATGGAGGACACCGACTTCCGGAACAGGGTCCAGGAGGGCCAGCTGGCCCTCAACGCGAATGACGCGATCCGGTGCCGCATCCGGGAGGAGCAGTCCCTGTCCGCGACGACCCTGCTGAAGACCCTGTTCATCGAGGAGGTGCTTGAGCACCGGCCAGGGGCACGGCAGCTTACCCTCATGTGACTGATTTAACTAAGAAGTCTCCTGAACACGGCGTGTTACAGTAACGCTCCGTTACGGCCCTGTTACGGACCTTTGTAACAGACGTAAATCATTGAAAAGAAAGGAATGTTTCTATATCTATCTATGGGTGTTACAAAGATAAATATATAAGTACACGCGCACACGCCCATACAGGCACACGCAGGCGCACATAGGCGCACGCACACAACCCATTTATCCTGGGATTTTCTCGTAATCTGTTACACAATTGATTTTTGATGATTTTTCCTGTTACGGACGCATAGAGCGTAACGGGAAAGGAAGAACCGTTCGCTAGCGTGGCTGGACCGGACATGCCTTCACTCAGGCAGTGATCGCGGACTAAGGCCCTGGGGTCGCGCAAAACGCGCGCAACTCTAGCGCGGGCGCGAACTGTTTTCGAAAAACTATTTCTAATCAAATATTTATTGGGTGGTTCTGTAGATTCTGTTTCGGTTTTTCACGCAACCTGGCGAATCTTCTTCTTGTGACCACAAGAGAAAAGGAGATGCGTCATGACTGCCCGTCCCGAGTTCCCGCTGATCGTCGTAACCCCGGTCGATTCGGAGATCCGCCTTATCCAGATCGGCCCCGGGGTGAACGCGGCCGAGGAGCCGCTCCTGTCGCATGCGGGCCTCGCCTGCGAGCTAGGCGGGAAGATTGAGGTGGCGATGACCGGGATCACCGGCACCTCCGAGCTGATCCGTCAGTTCCTGACCACGGTTGGGAACGACCTGACCCGCGAGGTCCTGACCGCGCTCGCCAAGGAGCTGAACAACCCGGTCCGTCGCTTTGGGGTCCGCCCGGCGATGCGGACCCGGATCGATCAGATCCGGACCGACCTCGATGATACCCCGAAATCGGACCCGTCTGACACGCCAGAACCCTGAGCGAACCATTGCGGATAGTCCGCATCCCGGCCGGGCACGATCGGGATCAGCACCGGTTACGGGGAGTCCCGGGGGAGGAAGCTATCGAAGCGTTTTGCGATGAGATCGAGTTTGTCCTGAACTTCGAGAAGTTGTGCGGCGACGTAAGGTTTCCGAACTTTAGCGAGTTGAGCCTCCCGGCACCTTGACCCGCTCTTTCCAATACCCCCCACAAGAATGGTAAAACCTGATGTGAAGGGATGGGTACGGTCGCCGAGGAGCTGAGCGAGCGGACTGGGTCGGACCAGCACGCGCGATAGGATATGCATTTAGGTCAGCGAACCTGACTGACAGGAACCCAGACAGTCTCGTCATGACCCGTCTTGCAATAAGGGATCAGGACCTGTCACCGATCTATGAGGTGACCTGGTACGACTTACGAAGAAGATGGGTTATGTGTATTTTGCAAAAAACAAATAACTTCAATAGCTTAACTTGATACAAGCATTGACGAGTCGGCCTATTCTTGATATTGCTCGGTTAGTCTGACGTCTCAGACACCTCACTGAAGCGAGGACACTGTCAATAAATGAAGGTCGGTGCTGGACGCCGCACAGCCTATGCTGTGCGCGGTATCTTCGCGCCTGCGGAGAATACGAACAGATGGCTCCCCTGACATACCCGGTCTTATCGCCGGACCTCTTCTTTCCGGGAGGCTATCATCGACGCCGCCGGGCGGGGGCATGTCAGCCTCCGCCAGATCCGCCGCATCCTCGAGCAGCTCGGGGCGGCCGATCCCCAGATCCTGCACTGATTGGAGGAGGACCCACATGGCTCTGATGGCGGTGGTCGCTGACACGCATTTCGATAACTGGGGCAGGTGGGCTGTGGACCCGCTCACCGCCGAGGGACTCGATATTCTGATCAGTCAGCGCGAACCCGACCTTCTTGTCGTCGCCGGGGACCTTTCAAACGACCCGGTCCGGACCTGGCCCAAGGCCCTTGCGCGCCTCGGACGGCTCATCGATCCAGCGAAGCTTGTTATCATTCCAGGCAATCATGATTACTATTCGTTCAGGCTGGACGGTGAACATCTCCTCCGCGAGATGTGTTCGGACGCAGGCGTTCGCTTCGCTCAGAAAGAAGAAATCCGGCTTGGCAAAACCCGGATCCTCTGCTGCACCCTATGGACCGATTTTGCGCTGACAGGCGATGTCCGGCACGCGGCGGAAACGGCCGCGCGCGTGATGTACGATTACCGCCTGATCCACACCGGCGTGTCTGGCCTGCCCTTTGGTCGCCAGGACACACGCCTGATCACGCCGCAGGACATCCTGATGGCCCATCGGGATCACAGGGCGTGGCTCGAAGGGGCCCTCCGGGCACCCCATTTCGCCGGGGACGAGGGACGGACCATCGTCGTCACGCACCACGGGCCGAGCCCGGCGACCGCCGCCGGCGAAATCGACCGCCTGACGCCGTC